>JAYSOL010000287.1:0-6569 GCA_043723045.1 Gammaproteobacteria bacterium
CGTCATCCTCGATGACATCCGCCAGGACCTGGAAGAATTCGGCGTGGCCTACGAGGAGTGGTTTTCGGAGCGTTCCTTAAGCGACTCGGGCAAGGTGGATCAGGCCATCGCGCGTTTGAAGGACAGCGGCCATCTATACCAAAAGGACGGCGCCTGGTGGTTCCGCTCTACGGACTATGGCGACGAGAAGGACCGCGTGGTGGTGCGCGATAACGGCCAGAAAACCTATTTCGCCTCGGACATCGCCTACCACCTGGACAAACTCGACCGCGGTTTCGATCGGGTGATCGACGTGTGGGGCGCGGACCACCACGGCTATGTGCCGCGGGTAAAGGCGGCACTCACCGCCATGGGCGAGGACGCCAGCAAGCTCGACGTGCTGCTGGTGCAATTCGCCATCCTCTACCGCGGCGGCGAGAAGGCGCAGATGTCCACCCGCAGCGGCGAGTTCGTCACCCTGCGCGAACTGCGTCGCGAGGTGGGCAACGATGCCGCGCGCTTCTTCTACGTGCTGCGCAAGTGCGAGCAGCACATGGACTTCGACCTTGACCTGGCCAAGTCCCAGAGCAACGACAATCCGGTGTATTACCTGCAATACGCCCACGCGCGCATCGGCAGCGTGCTGCGCATGGGAGAGGAAAAAGGCATGTCGCGGAATCGCGAACTCGGCCTCGAACACTTGGACCGCCTCACCGAAGACCACGAACTGGCGCTGCTCGGCATCCTGGCGCGCTTTCCCGAGGTCATCGAAACCGCGGCCCTCGGTCACGAGCCGCACCAGGTGGCCTATTATCTTCGCGAGGTGGCCACGGGCTTCCACACCTATTACAACAGCCATACCTTTCTGGTGGAGGACGCGGCGCTGCGTAACGCGCGCCTCAACCTGATCGACGCGACCCGTCAGGTGCTGGCCAACGGCCTCGGCCTCCTGGGCGTGTCCGCGCCGGACAGCATGTAACCATGGCGACACGCCGTAATATCCGCACCGGCGGCGCACGCCGCGGCAAAAAGAAACTCCCGGTGTGGCTGGTGCTGCTCATCGGCCTCGGCCTCGGCGCCTTACTCATGTGGGGTGGGCAGCGCCTGTTTTTTCATGGCGGCAAACCCTTGAGCGGCATCAGCGGTCTGTTCTCCGGCAACCGCGCTACCCAGGAACGCGCACCCAACGCCACGGCGACCGCGGCGAAAGAGCCGGCCAAACCCCACTTCGATTTCTACACCATCCTGCCGGAAATCGAGAGCGTGCTGCCGGAGCGCTTCGACAAAGGCGAGAAGCCGGGCAAAAAACCCGCTGCTGCCAAACCCGAACGTCCCGAGGCGGCGAGCACGCGCGAGGCGAGCGTGGTGTATGTGCTGCAGGCGGCGTCCTATGCCAACATCGAGGACGCGGACCGGCTCAAGGCCCGACTGGTGTTGAATGGACTGGAGGCCCATATCGAGAAGGTGTCGATCGAAGGCAAGGGTCAGTTCTTCCGCGTACGCTTGGGGCCGTATGCGCGGGTGGACGACCTGGACGCGGCCTACCAAAAGCTCGGGCAGCAAGGCATCAAGGCCCTGCGGCTTAAGGTGAAAAAAGCCCCGGGCGCGTGACTTATTGCGCGGCTGCCCCCTTGGAGTGCGGGAACTTATTCCCGCTTTGATGAAAGCGGCGGCAAGTCGCCGCACTCCAAAGCAGTCCCAGTAGCCTGATAGGTTGGGTATCGCCCGCCCTACTCGTCATGCTCGATGCACAACGCAACCCGGCCCAGTGCCCCAAGATTGACCATCACCTCATCCCCTGCCTGCACTCGCCAAGGTTTTACCACCGACCCCGTAATGATCCAGTCACCGGCCCTGAGCCCCACACCGAAGTGGTCGAGCAAGCCTGCCACCTGCGCCAAGAGGGCACCGGGATTTTGCAGCACGCAGGCGGGATCGACCGTGCCTTGCTGGGTGGCGTTCACCCACAATCCGCCCGTGACGTCCGGCAACGACCCGAGGTTCCGCACCGTGAGGGGCGCACCCAATACCACCGCTGCATGAAATAGGTTACCCGCCAGGATTTCCGCCATGTCCTCCAGGGGCTGGGTCACGTCGACGATTTCCAGGGCGGGCGCCAGGGCATCGACGGCGTCGGCGGCCTCCCTGGGTGAACATCCAGGCGCGAGATCGCGCCCCAGTCGCAGCGCCACTTCCGACTCCGCCAACAAGTTGGCACGGGGTGGGCAGCGCAATACATCGCCGTCGCGGATAAGCCGGCCCGAGGCAAGAAAGCCCGTCAAGGGATGGGGCAGGCCGAGACGTGCGCGCACTTGCGCGTCCATGTAACCCATTTTCCAGCCGACACGTTGTTCGCCCGCTGCCAGTCGCTGGCGCCAGGCATTGAGTTGCGCGCGCATACCGCGCTCAAAGATTGCATCCCACGATGTGGCGCTGTGCTGATCGCCCATGGCGGCCTCGTGCATGGCAGATGGAAATGGTGGATGAGGGTGCGAGGTGCTTAAGTCAGCACCATTCCCCCTCAGTCTTCCAGGTAGGTGTAACCGTTCAAGCCATCCTTCAGGGTATCGAAATACTGCTGACGCTGACTCGCGTTCAGGACCGTCGTCGCGTCGATCTTGCGCCGATAGGAGGCGAGCAGATCTTCCGCATCGTAGTGTACGTAACGCAACACCGAGTCCACCGTGTCACCATGGCGGATCTCTGCCAACCGATAACCGCCGTCCGCCGTGGGCTCCACCTGCACCGAGTCGGTATCGCCGAACAGGTTGTGCATGTCACCAAGGATTTCCTGGTAGGCACCCACCATAAAGATGCCGAGCAGATACGGCTCGCCGGCGCGCGGCGCGTGCAGCGGCAGGCTCGCCTCCACCCCCTCGCCGTCCACGTACAGATCCACACGTCCATCGGAATCGCAGGTGATGTCCTGCAGCACCGCGCGGCGTGTCGGCTGTTCGTTCAATCGTTCCAGGGGCAGCACCGGAAAAACCTGATCGATGGCCCAGTGATCCGGGATCGACTGGAACAGGGAGAAGTTGCAGAAATACTTGTCCGCCAGTTTCTCGTTCAGCTCGTCCAGCGCCTCGCGATGGGCGCGCGTGCCGGCCTGCAGGCGGTCGCGCACCTTGCGGCAGGTGGCGAAGTACAATTGCTCGGCGCGCGCCCGCTGTTCCAGCCCCAGGACGCCGTGGGTGAACATGGTCTGGGCCTCGGACAAACCGTGCGCCGCATCGTGATAGACCTCCAGGGGCGGACGCGTCGCCAGGCCGCTGTAGCTGCGCCACAGATCCTGGATAATTTGGTGTTCGTCCTTCGTCGCCGGCTTGGGCTCGTCCCTGCCCGGGGCCTGTTCCACATCGGTGACGTTGGTGATGAGCACCGCATGGTGCGCGGTCATGGCGCGTCCGGATTCGGTGACGATATCCGGGTGGGTCAAACTCTGCTGGTCGCAGATGTCCTTGATGGCGTGCACGATGTTATGCGCGTATTCCTCGACGCTGTAATTCATGGAACAGAACGAGCGCGAACGCGTGCCTTCGTAGTCCACACCGAGACCGCCGCCCACGTTGAGCACACGGATCTGCGCGCCCTGGCGCTGCAACTCCGCGTAATAACGCACCGCCTCGCCCATGCCGGTCTGGATGTGCTGGATGTTGGCGATCTGCGAGCCCATGTGGAAGTGCATCATCTGCAGGGCGTCGAGCATGCCGGCCTCGCGCAGGCGCGCGACCACGCGCAACACCTCCGCCGCCGACAGGCCGAACTTGGATTTGTCGCCGCCGGTGTTCTGCCATTTGCCGGCGCCGATAGAGGCGAGGCGCACGCGCATGCCGAGCAGCGGCGTCATGTCGAGGGCACGCGCCTCCTCGATGACCATCTCCACCTCGGACAACTTCTCCACCACGATATGCACCCGGTGACCGAGCTGCTTGCCGATGAGGGCGAGACGGATATATTCGCGGTCCTTGTAGCCGTTGCACACCACCACCGCATTCGGCCGCGACAGGGCCAGCACCGCCAGCAGCTCCGGTTTGCTGCCCGCCTCCAGACCCACCCGCTCGGCGCCGTGGGACAACAACGCCTCCACCACACTGCGCTGCTGGTTCACCTTGATGGGATAGACCGCGGTATAACGACCCTGATAACCGTCCGTATCGCTGGCCTTGGCGAAGGCGGCGCACAGCTCATCGATGCGGTGGTGCAGGATGCCGGAGAAGCGCACCAGCACCGGCAGGGTGAGGTCATGACGGGCAAACTCGCGCGCCAACGCGTGCAGGTCGATGCCCGGGTGTTGGGCGCTCGGATCGGGGCGCGCGATGACGTGGCCCTGATCGTTGATGTCGAAGTAGCCGTTACCCCAGTAAGCGATGTTGTAAGTGGCGCGCGCGCTGTCGATGGTCCAGTCGGTCATAAAAATCCAGATACAAGAGGGAGGAAAAACGTTAAAATTATGCAGCAAAGCGCCGCGGAATGATATGACAGGGCGCGCCACACATCGTTAGCACTTGAGACCCCCGAGGACACACCGCATGGCATTGGACAAAAGCTGGTACACCGAAGAATGGGCCGGACAGGGCTCGGCCATCTCCCTCAAGATCGAGGACAAGGTGCACGATGAACAATCCGAATACCAGCGCATCGAGATCTACAAAACCGCCACGTTCGGTACCCTCATGACCCTGGATGGCCTGGTCATGGTCACCGACCGTGACAACTTCATCTACCACGAGATGATGACCCATCCGGCGCTGTTCACCCACCCCGGTCCAAAACACGTGCTGGTCATCGGCGGCGGCGACTGCGGTACCCTGCGCGAGGTGCTGAGACACTCCAGCGTCGAGCTGGCCGTGCAAGTGGAGCTGGACGAGCGCGTGACACGGGTGGCGGAGAAATTTTTTCCCGAGCTATGCGAATCCAACGGCGACCCGCGCGCCCAGCTGCTGTTCACCGATGGGATAAAGTGGGTGGCGGACGCCGAGGCCGGGAGTTACGACGTCATCATCGTAGACTCCACCGACCCGGTGGGGCCGGCGGCAGGCCTGTTCTCCGAGGGCTTCTACCGCGACTGCTGCCGGGCCCTGCGCCCCCACGGCATCGTCGTCGGCCAGAGTGAATCGCCGCTGTTCCATCCGGACATCATCCAGCAGATGCACGTGGCCATGCGCGCCGCCGGCTTTCTCGATGTGGCCACCCACCACTTCCCCCAATGCACCTACCCGTCCGGCTGGTGGAGCGGCACCATGGCATGCAAGGACGCGTCGCTGTCCTCGTTCCGCCACGACGCCGCGGCGGGCAAGCCCTTCCCTACGCGCTATTACAACCTGGGCATCCATACCGCCGCCAAGGCGCTGCCCGAATTCCTGCGCCAGCGTCTGACCTGACAAGCCGAGGTGCGCGTCCGACCGCCCGACGCCGCCTGGCCGCACTTTCGACCCCTGGTGGTGGCCGGGCGATTGATCGTGGCCAGGAGATTGATCGTGTCAGGCGTTCACGGTATAAACCAGATCAAGTTAATAGTTAAAAATACCGCTTGCTCCTTCCCACCCTTCATCCGAGCCTGAGACCAGCCTATGTCGAATCCTGAAATTGCGCAGAAATCCCCTTATGTCCTAGACCTCGATGCGGGCACCTACTGGTGGTGCGCCTGCGGCAAATCCAAAACCCAACCCTTTTGCGACGGCTCCCACAAAGGCGGCGATTTTTCCCCGGTTAAACTCGAGTTGACGGCCAAAACCAAGGTCGCCCTGTGCGGCTGCAAGCACTCGGCCAAGAAACCCTACTGCGATGGCAGCCACAACAAGCTCTAGGGAAAGCAGGCCTGCACAAGAATAACCATTCTAGCCGTCCACAAGCCGGCCAACGCCGCCTTCCGTACCGACCCGGATATTTCCTGCTGGAAACCATTATGTATATGTTCTATGCTCTTGAAGCGGATACACTATTGAGCGTCAAAGGGAGAAGCGAGTGCAAAAAAGCGGCATCTTAGCCATCGTCTTGATCATTCTTCTCGGCGCGGCAGCCGCCGCACCTTACTGGTTTGGCATGCAGGCGGAGGAGGCCTACAACAAGAGCATGCAAGAGATCACCCAGGACGGCCAGGTCGTCATCACCCACCAGACTTATGAACGTGGTTGGCTGGATTCCACGGCCGAGGCCACTTATACCTTCGGCGGCTTGCCGGGCAGCCTGACGGTCATCAATAAAATCTACCACGGGCCTATCCCCCTCGAGGGTGAGCTGGACTTCAAGCCGGTTCTGGCCCGCATCAAGGGCCAAGCGTCTCTCAGCCTGCCCATGGTTCCCAAATTTCCGCCCATCAGCGGCCAAACCACCATCCAGCTGGACGGCCAGAGCATCAGCCATTTTGAAGTGGCCGCTGTAAATTCCACCGATCCCTCCGGCAACTCCTTCAGCTGGCAGGGCCTGACCGGTGACGTGACCGCCAGTGCCGATCTGAAACAGATCAGCATGAGCATTCTGGCGCCGCTGCTGCAGATCAACTCCCCGACGCAGAAACTCTCCGTGTCCAAGGCCAAGATCACGGCCAATCTGCAGAAAAGCGCTTCGGGCCTCACCACCGGCAGCCTGTC
>JAYSOL010000288.1:0-6029 GCA_043723045.1 Gammaproteobacteria bacterium
TCTGGTGCGCATGGTACACGCCACCCGTATAGCCTCCCCCCGTTCGAAAGATATCATCGGCACGCGTGGCGTACTGATCGTAGACATCCGCGAACGTGCCTACGCCAACCCCGGTCAGCGGCCGGTCTTTAAGCATATTCAGCGCCGTTTCCCAAATCGTCAAACGTCCGCTTAAGAGAGTGTCGACGGTTGCAAAACTGACGCCGCTACCCATATCAAAGCGCGTCACCCGCTCCTGCATCACCGGCGATAAACTGATGGTGCCGGCCAGGGTGAGCAGCAGAATGGCGGACAAGAGTATTTTGTAGCGCATGGAAAAACGCCAATACGTGCCGACAGCGGCGACGATGATCATCAACAACGCGCTGCGCGACCCGCCCAACACGATCACGCTGGACGTGGCCACAAACACCACGAACAGCCACAGTACATGGATTTTGAGAGCCTGCTGCAGCAGCAAGGGCAAAAGCACCGCCAGGAACAGGGACAGTCGCAGATTGTCTTCGAAGAAACCCACCACCCGGCCATCCGGGCTGCGCGGTATCCCCAACAGGTCGCGGCCGAAGCCATATTGGATCAGGCCGTCCACCACCCACACCAGCAGCACGATGGCGATCCACTTTACCAGCCAACGGCGATCTTGATCCGCGCGCAGTACATGCACCAGGGCGATGCCGGCGAGAAAATACACCAGCAGCACACCGGCGATGCCGGCGGAACGCTGCCACTCGAAGGAGCCCGGCACCGACAGCGCCACCGGTACCCACAGCAGCCCGAACACCCACCACCAGCGACGGATCGCGCTGTTGCTGATTAACTCCTGGCGCCGCGTCACCACCAGCCAGAGTCCCATGAGCGCCAACAGCAGACTCGGCAGGCGCGGGCCGCCCATGAAGGGCGACCAGGCGACGAGCACCAGGGCAAGAAACCGCCCGATTTCTATAGGGGTGATATTTCTAACGGCCTGCCAGTTCAAGATACGTTTCCAGGGTGGATGAAAGCATGCGCTCCAGGGTAAACGGCTGACCGGGCGGCACACGCGGAGCCGCGTTATACCACGCGGCCAGCAACGCTTCCATGCCGGCCTTGTCGCCGGGAATGATGCGCCCCGCAGGGAAGATGGCCGCCAATTGCTCCGCCACGCCGCCGTGATCGTAGGCCGCCACCGGCACGCCCAGGCTCAACGCCTCCAGGCTCACGCGCCCGAAGGCCTCCGGATCCGTGGACAGGGACAACACCACGTTGGACACCGCCATGATCTCGCGCAGATCGGTGCGGTGGCCGGTGAAGGTGATGTCGCGCTCCAACCCCAGGGCGGTCACTTTCGCGCGCAGCGCCTGCGCGTACGCCATTTTTTTCGGATGGGTGTCGCCCACCAGCACGCCGTGCGCCGGCAGGCCGCGGCGCTTGAGGCCGGCAATGATCTCGATCAGATCCTCCTGGCCCTTCCAGCGCGTGAGGCGCCCGGGCAGGGTGATCACGTATTTGCCGGCGAGCTCGGGAAACTGCCGCTGCCATTGCAACCGCCAGTCCGCCGCAGGTTGATAGCCATGGGGGCAGGCGGCGGGATCCACGCCCCGGGGAATGACGCGGATGATGGCGGGATCCACCTGCGGGTAGTTCGTCAGGATATAGTGACGAATCATGTCCGAGATGGCGATGACGCGTTCGCCGCGCACCATCACCGAACTGTAACGCCCCGGTGTATACGGCCCGTGCACCGTGGTCACGAGATGCGGGCATTGTGCGGCAGGCAGCCCCTTCCACGCCCAGTAGCCGATCCAGGCCGGCAGTCGCGAACGCAGGTGCAGGATGTCCGGCTGTTGTTCCATCAGGAACCGCCGTACACGTCCGATCCAGCGCAGGGTGCCCAGGCGCTTGGCGCCCACATCCCACGCCAGATGTTCGCTGCCTTCGCGTAGAAGTTGTTCCACCATGCGGCCACCGGCGGAGATGACGATGGAGCGGTGGCCGTGTTGCACCAGATAGCGGCCGACTTCCAGCGTGCCCTTTTCCACGCCACCGCCGTCCAGGGCCGGCAGCATCTGTACCACGGTCAGCGGGCGTGCAGCCATGTCGTTCGTATCCAGGCGGCGACGCGCGCCGCTTCGTTAAAGGTCGTGGCGGTGGGCACCAGTGGCGCGCCGTCCTGCCACGCGGAAAAATCCAAGACTAATTTATCGCGCACCAGGTTGTCCATGGCGCGGCCGATACGGCTGGCGTGGCGGCGCGGCACCGCCAACAGGCCCGTGGCCGCGCCCGCGGTCAGCGCCTCGTACACCATGGACACGCTGTCTTCCGACACCCAGACCGTAGCTGCACGCGCCAGTTGCGCCGGCAACCAGTTTCTGTCCGTGCGTTCGAAGGGCACGATGACGAGATTGGACGCCGCAATATCGCGCAACAGCGCCAGGGTCGGCGCCGGCGTGCGGCGCGAGGTGGTGAGCATCCAGTGGGTCGCGCCTTCGCGCTGCACGATGGCCGCCACCTGCGCGGCCAGGGCGCTGTCCGACCAGGCGTGATGACGCGACGGACCACCGATGAGCAGCAGGCCCGCCGTGGGATCGCTGCCGCTCCCTGGCGTCACCGCTGTCAACGCGCCGCGCGTGATCAGCACATTCGCCGCGGTTGCTACGCGATCGTGCTCCGGCACCACACACAGATCGAACCAGCCACGGGGCAGGCTCGGCTTCATCAGCACCACGCAGTACCCGCCGCGGGCGCGCCGCGCCAGTAACAGGGAGAGATGGGTGGCATGACCGGCGCCGATGAGCAGATCGGGATCCGGCAGCCCGGCGCCCGCGGGAAAGCGCCCGCCCAGCGCCGCCAGCCAGAAGGCCATGTCGCGTGCCGGCGCTATCCAATGCACGTCCACCGCACCGGTCTGCGCCAGTGCCTGCACCAGGCCACGGGTCTGGTTTTCGTGCCCGGCCTTGCCGTCGGTGAAGGCCCATATGACGGGCGACATGCCGGGCACGCCCGCGGGCGCGGAAGCAGGGGTATCGGTCAAGCCGGGCGTTTTATTCTTCGTCACGCTTGAAGACGTATATTGCCCCGCAATATGGGCAACGCGCCTCGCCGCTCTCCTCGACGGGGAGGTACACGCGCGGATGCGAGTTCCACAGACTCATGCCGTCCATGGGGCAATGCAGCGGCAGGGAGTCCTGGCCGACTTCGTAACGGTTCTGGGCATTGGCCGGAATCGGCTGCACGTCGGTGTTCTGTGTTTTCGCCATAGCTCGTTCATCTCAAGTGTAGTGCGGGAGCTTGCTCCCGCTTTGTAAAAGCGGCGGCTTACAAATAGTACGCGAGTTTTGTAGGCTGGGCATTGCCCACCGACCCAGGCCCACCGGAGCCGCGTGTGGTGGGCAATGCCCACCCTACATTTAATATCTTTCCCGGACACTTACGCCAGCGTCAGCCACTCCGGATACTGGGCGCGGCGGCCGTGCACCTGGTCGAAATACATGGCCTGGAGTTTTTGCGTGATCGGGCCACGCCCGCCGTTGCCGATGGCGCGGCCGTCGAGTTCGCGGATCGGTGTGACCTCCGCGGCGGTGCCGGTGAAGAAGGCCTCATCGGCGATGTACACTTCGTCACGGGTGATGCGCTTCTCGCGGATCTTCACCCCGATCTCCTCCGCCAGTTTGAAAATGGTGTCGCGCGTGATGCCGTCGAGGGCCGAGGTGAGGTCCGGGGTATACATAATACCATCGCGCACGATGAAGATGTTCTCGCCGCTGCCCTCGGACACATAACCCTCGGTGTCGAGCAACAAGGCCTCGTCGCAGCCGCAGGCCAGGGCCTCGCGCAGCGCCATCATGGAGTTCATGTAGTTGCCGTTGGCCTTGGCCTTGCACATGGTGACATTCACGTGATGGCGATTGAAAGACGAGGTGCGGATCTTGATGCCCTTGGTCTGACCTTCTTCGCCGAGATAAGCGCCCCAGGTCCAGGCGGCGATGATGACGTGCACCTTGAGGTTATCGGCGCGCAGGCCCATGCCTTCGGCACCGTAGAAACACATGGGACGGATATAGGCCGACTCCAGTTTGTTCTCGCGCACCGCGGCGCGCGTGGCCTCGTTGAGGGTGGCTTTGTCGAAGGGCATGGGCATGTCGAGGATCTTGGCCGAGCGGAACAAGCGGTCGGTGTGCGCCTGCAGGCGGAAGATGGCCGCGCCCTTGTCGGTCTTGTAGGCGCGCACGCCTTCGAACACGCCCATGCCGTAATGCAGGGTGTGGGTCAGGACATGGGTGTTGGCTTCGCGCCACGGTACCAGTTTGCCGTCATACCAGATGACGCCGTCACGATCCGCCATGGTGGACATGGTATTGCTCTCCGTTGTTTGTATCCGTGGCAAGGAAAACCTTGCTACTTGCTTTAACTAAACACCTGTCCCCAGATCGCCGCCACCTTCGCCGGACAATCGCCCAGCTCCTCCGGCGCCACCAGTGCCTGGCGTTCCATGAGTTTGAATCGGTGCTCGACGGATAGATAGCGACGGTAGGCGTCCATCAGATCCTGCGCCGTCCCGGCATCCAACAATCCGGCGCCGGCCAACGCTTCCAGGATGGGGATATTGCCCCGCTGGCGGGTCAGTTCCGGGTGTGCAGGCGCCCGCAGCAGGGTCCAATATTGGACCATAAATTCGATATCAATCATACCTCCCGGGTCCTGCTTGAGGTCGAAGTGCGCGGCAATGTGGGGCGACTGGGCGGCGCGCATGCGGTCGCGCATCTCAACCACGTCCTGGCGCAATTTTTCCCCATCCCGCGGTTGGCATAAGAGTTCGGTGCGCGCATTTTCGAAGGCCTGGCACAAGGCCGGGTCGCCCGCCAGGGCCCGCGCCCGCACCAGGGCCTGGTGCTCCCAGGTCCAGGCGTGGCCGCGTTGGTAATCCAGGAAGGCCGGCAGGTTGGTGACCAGCATGCCGGACTGGCCGCTGGGGCGCAGGCGCATGTCCACCGGATAGAGGATGCCCGCCGGGGTGCGGGCGGTGAGGATATGGATCAGGCGCTGACCGAGGCGGGCGAAGAACACCTCGTTCGCCAGCGGCCGGGGGACCGCTCCCGACGTCCTGTCTCCCGCGGCACTTGTACTTCCCTGTACGTCGCCGTCGGTCATGCCTTCGCCGGCGCAGGCATGGTGCAGGAAGATCATATCCAGATCGGAGGTATAACCGAGCTCCAGGCTGCCGAGTTTGCCGTAGGCGATGACCGCGAAGCCCGGTATCTCGATGCCGTTGGGTGTTTTGCAGGTGGGCCGGCCGTGTTTCTCTACCATACTATATGTCGCCAGGGCCAAGGCCTGCTCCACCACCACCTCGGCGATGTGACCCAAGTGCGCCCCAGCCTGTTCCGCTGTGAGCCCCCGACCCACATCCGCCGCCGCCACGCGCAATACGTGGCCATGGCGGAACTCGCGCAGCGCCTCCATCTGCGCCTCCAGGTCATCTTCCGGCAGGTGCGCGAGACGGCTCTGGATCTCCGCCTCCAAGGCATCCTTGGCCAAGGGCACATACAGGCTCACCGGGTCGATCAACTCATCCAGCAACACCGGATGCTGGCTGATCCAGTGGGCGATCCAATCGCTGGCGCTGAACAACTTGACCAGCTGCGACAGGGCCAGGGGGTTTTCCACCAGCAGAGCGAGATACACCGAGCGCCGCACGATGGCCTCGATCAACTTAATCAGTCGCGCCAGGGTGGTTTGCGGGTCGTGGGTCAAACCGGCGGCGCCCAGCAGCAACGGCATCAAGCGATCGAGGCGTTCGCGCCCCTGGGCAGACAGCCCTTCGTAGGCATGGCCGGCACGCAGGCCGTGTAACAGGACCTCCGTCGCCGCGGAATCTTTGAACCCGGCCTCCGTCAGGCGCGCATGCAGCGCGTCGCTGTCGAGGGTCGCGAGCCACACCGCGGCCAGCCCGCGATCCTCCTCCTGCGGCTTCTCGCCCTGGGGGGCGACGAACACCTGGTCGAAGTGGCCGTGCACCTTGCGCATGTGGCGGCGCAACGCGGCGTGAAATC
>JAYSOL010000289.1:0-3309 GCA_043723045.1 Gammaproteobacteria bacterium
TTACACCCGCAAGGGGTAGGCCGTGGTTGTAAGGGGCTGAAGCCCCAACAACACACGCACCGCCCTTCGGGCTCTCGTGCCCTTTAGGGTAAACCCAACCTACGACTGAACACAGTTGCTCTCCCGTAGGGAGAGGGGGCGTAGCCTGATAGTTTTTGCCACTTGTTCAGGGTTTCCCTAGTCGGCAACCATATCGCTCACCAGATCCACCACCACCCGCGTCCTGCCATGCATCAATACAATATCGCCACCCACGATCACCCGCACATAGGGCGCCGGCAGGGGCGTGAGGCGCGACTCCAGATCACCCGGCAGGTTGCGTCCCTGCAGACCGGGCGGGAGGGTGGCACGTTTCGCCAAGCCGGGGGGTAGCTGGTCACGCTTTGCCAGTCCCGGAGGTGTTTTCTTGTGTTTGCCGCCGCCCTTGCCCCGATAGTAATCCTGCATCAACCGACGGTCGTGGTCACTGAAGCGCACGTCGGCCGTGGTGCTGACTCCGCTGCTGCTGGTGTCCCGCACCACAACACGCCCCGACGTCACTGCGTGGGTGGCGCAGCCGCCCAGGCACAGTGCCAGCAATGCTACAACCAATGACTTGTGTATCACTGAACTCTCCTTCTGGTTCTGTTTTGGAGTGCGGCTTGCCGCCGCACTCCGTTCTGCATGCGCCTATGGCAAAGCCCCGATCTGTCTCAAATCTCTTCCGTCGGCTATGATGCCCACAAAACACGCCAGCAGAATACAACATGCCGCACAACAATCATAAAGGCTATTTTATTCTGCTCGCGACCATCGGCGCCCTGGCCATTCTCAGCTCGACGCTGTCGAAGACACCGGTGTTGCCGCTGTTTGCCCAACACCTCGGCGCGACACCGGCTGCGATCGGTTGGATCGTCATGGCCTCGACTATTCCGGGCATCCTCATCAGCTTTCCCGCGGGGGCGATTGCCGACCGTATCGGACCGCGTCGCTTACTGATCGCAGCGTTATTGATTTTTGCCAGCGCGCCGTTGCTCTATCTGGGGGTGACCAGTGCCTGGCAACTCATGCTGGTGCGTTTTTATCACGGCTTCGCCACGGCGATCTTCGGCACCGTGGCCACCGCCGCCATCGCCGCGCGCTACACCCGGGAGCGCGCGGCGCGGCTGTCCACCTACTCCTCTGCGACCATCGTCGGACGCTCCCTGGCGCCGTTTCTCGGGGGCGCGCTGATCTCCCTGGCCAGCTTTCACATGGTGTACGTTGCCTGCGCCGTGAGTGGCGCATTGGCCCTGGCCCTCGGTTTGTGGTTACCGCGGGACACGCCTGCTGCGGAGTCATCGCAAACCGCGCACAGCGGATTTCGTCACAGCCTGCAGCAGGTGTTGAGTGACCAGCGTATTGTCATCACCAGCCTGACCGAGGCGGCACAATACTTTGTGTTTGGTGCAGTGGAGGCGTTCCTCGCGATCTACGCCCATCACTTGGGCCTGGACGCCTGGATCATCGGTATCATTCTGGGGGTACAGCTGGTCAGCATCGTCCTGATCAAACCCCTCATGGGCGGCTTGTCGGACCGCGCCGGACGCAAACCGGTTATCGTCGGAGGATTGTGGATCGGGGCGCTGAGTGTGGCCCTGGTGCCGCTGGTGCAAGACCCTTACCTCCTCGCGGCATTGAGTCTGGGTTTTGGTCTGGGATTTGCCGCCGTCACCTCCTCCACCACCGCCCTGGTCAGCGACCTGAGTCGACAAGGCGCCCTGGGCTCCGCTATCGGCGTGCTGCGCACGATCATGGATATCGGCCAGTCCGCCGGCCCGGCGGTCACCGGCCTGCTGATTGCCGCGTACGGCTACACCGTGGCCTTCGAAACCCTGGCCGGGGTGCTGCTGATCGCCAGTGCCGGATTTGTCTACGGCTTACGCAGAGTGCCGGCGCGTCCAATCTAATGTCGCGTGCCCGCCCTAAGAGCCATAATCAATGTCGCGTGCCCGCCCTAAGAGCCATAATCAATGTGGCGTGCCCGCCCTAAGAGCCATAATCCACGCGCGTCCGATCAGAACGGCTCTTTCGTGCCGGCGTAGACCTTGGTTTCGCCGGTCTCCAGTGCATAGGCATAATCGACCCGCAGCTCGATCTTCACGAAAGACCTCAGCTTCAGCCGCAGGCTCACGCCAACACTGGTCTTGAGATCGGAGAAATTGAGATCGCTGTTGCTCGGGTAGGCATTGCCGATATCCATGAAGACGCCGCCCAATAGCGGATAGTAATCGTAAAACGGCGTTTGATACTCGACATTGACGAGGAAAAAGGCATTGCCGCTGATACTGCCGCTGGCATAACCCCGCAGAGTATTCGATCCGCCGAGCGCATAGGCGGGGCCAAAAAGCTGATCGCTGCCGAGACCCAGCTGGACCTGCATGTCCACCGTGCGATGTGGCTTATTGGATACCGGGTAGTAGCCGCGAAGGTAGAAACGATGCGTGGTGAAATCGCTGTCCGAGCCGAGAAATGGCGCGCCGAATCGGCCGCTGTAGCCATACACCTGGCCGTCGCGACTGTAGAGATAATCATGCACGTGGGTATGCTCCACCAGTGCGGTAAGGGCCACGGCCGTGCCTTCTTTCAGATCTTGCGGCGTGCCCGCGTACACGTCGTAAAACTGCTTGTGCCATGTCAGTCCGCTGCCGGCACGCCAGCCCACACCGGGCGTGTCCTGCTGCACCCAACGGTTAACCCCCAAGCCCGCGGTGCTCACTTCCGCCTGATAAATCTCCGGTGCCCCGGCGACTACCGAATCCGCGGGTGTGTGCGTGCGCGCGACGTTGAATTCGATGTCGTAAGGCGTGCCCCGTACGCGCGGATACGAATACTCCAGGCGCGATGTCTTGCTGAGATCGTCCGCGGTATCCACCTTTTCCCTCTCATAGGTCAGCTTGAGACGCTGGTTCAACCCGGCCAGGTTGTCCATGCGCAACTGTGCACCCAGGGTAAAATTGTTGTCCGCATCGCGGTTCAACTTGGGGACGGGCAGGATGTAATATTTCTCTTTCACGGTGATCAGCAGGACGGCGCGGCCGTCCTCCTGCAAGAGATTGGCCGTGACCGACTTGTACAGGCCGAGGTCCATGATCGCCTGGCGCGAGCGTTCGATCAGATCCGGATTCGCCGGCTCACCGACCTTGAGCAGCATCACCTGCAAGAATATCTCGGGGCGCGTGGTCTTGTTGCCCTCGAAACGGATCTCGTTGATGGTCTCCATCTCGGGGATGGGGGGATACTGGAATTCTTCCTGCGCCAATACCAAGAACGGAAAACAGAGAACAAGAA
>JAYSOL010000290.1:0-3278 GCA_043723045.1 Gammaproteobacteria bacterium
CGCACTTGCTGCGCATTCTCGAGGATGCGCGCGAGAAACGGCGCCAGCGTCTGGCGTCTGACATAGCAGGCGGGAATGCCGGCGGCGGCGGCAAAGAAGAATTGGCGCCGATCGCTTTCGGTGTTGCGGTCATCCGGAATGTGGAACGGGGTGCCGCTGCCGGCGGCCATGTAGCGATACGCCAGCGCCGTGATCAGCAACTGCAATTCCGTGCCGCGCGCCAGATCGTCCGTCAGGGATTCGAAGGTGCTGTAGTAGCGACCTTCAAAACCGGAGAAACCGATGTGCGCCACCTGCCGCAGGCGATAGGGCAGGTATAGCGTCATGGCGCTGCTATAGACACCCTGTGCCTCGAGATCCCGCACAACGTCGGCGCTGTTGCCCAGCCGTCCGTCGAGCATGGCGTGGCGGGTGCTGGGCAGGGCGACGAAATAGTCGAGCAGGCGCATGTCGGGCACATAGTCGCCCTTCAGACCGAGTACCCGCCCCTTGGCCTTGTCCCACCAGCTCGGGCCGGAAGGCAGGTGGCGGGCTTTTTTGCGCCATTGACGCCAGAACTGGCGTAACTGCCCATCGGCCAATTGGTGTGGCAGGAAGCCGAGGATGTTTTCCGCATGAAATTCACCCACGTCGACGCGCCAGGGCGCGGCGCTGTAGTGGCCAACGAACAATGGCAGGAAATACTCGGTGATCTTGATGGCCATATCGCCCAGGGCCTTTTCCTGCGCGTTGCCAAAAGGATGGCCGGCGAAGAAGTCGGTGAGGCGGCGGCTGCCCAGGCTCAGGTGGGTACCATTGTTCGCCAGACTGGTGTCGCCTGCGGGTGTGCCATCGGCACGCAGGCCAATACCGGCGGCACGCAAGCGCATGCGCGTGCGCTGGCGACTCCGGGTCAGCGTCGCATGACAGGTATGCATATAGCGATGTTTCTTCTCCCCTTCGTCCCAGCCGGAGAGACAGGGATTCATGAAAAGTTCGCGATACAGGGTGGCGGGGATGCATCGCCCCAGCTGTTTCTGGCGCAGCGGTGTATGGGGTGAAAAATATACCAGGCTGTGTTGACCGGTTTCGTCCAGGCGGAATTGGCGGTTGGCATAGGCGGCGAGCAACTGCGTGAGCAGGAAGCGCTGCGCGGTTTCCTTGGCCACGGCCTTGCCCATGCCACGCCCGCGGGTCAGCGGCACGACGTAGGACGAGAACTGCTCGGGCGCGGTATTGTCGTTGGTGAAATGCTTGAGCAGGTTGCTGCCGAAGTCACGCAGTTCGCCCGCCAGGTCCGGATCGCTGCCCAGGGCGTCGGCCAGGGCCAGTTTGTGCAGATAGCTGATGGGCACGCGCACTATCGCTTCGCCCTGGTCGGCAAACAGATATTGACCGGCATCCTGCCGCACGCCGTGCTGCGGCTGGCGTTTATGCGCGAGCAGATCGCTATGCAATGTCGCGCGTGCCAGGGCATTCAGACTGCGGTAGGGCAGGCGCACCGCGCTGTTCTCCCAAACCTGCTCGGTATTCTGCCGCAGATAACGCAGCAGACCCTGCCAGCGCGGCTCCGCTGGATTAGCGTCAGCCTGTTGTGCAAGCTCGGCAAAAACCGCCGAATGTTCGAGCGCAGATGGCAGATCGACATCCGCCGACCGGCCGATGACGGCGGTCTGGAATTCATTTTCCACCCCCGCCGTGACGTCATTGACGCCGAACGGCAGGGCGTAGATCTTCAAACGCCCCGAGGCGGTTATCGCCCCCATATCGCGGAGTGCGGTTTGCACGCTGTGTTCGCGCGTCTCGGGGTGTGCGGGAAAGACGCGTTGGCGCACAGTGCTCGGGTCTGCTACGGGAAGTTTGCCTGCTGTCATGGTCGCCACTCCTGTCGTGCCGTTAATGAAGGACGCTAGCGCTAGCGCCGGTCCTCTCCTTAAGCCCGCGGCAGACTTTGGCAGGGGGATGTGACGGTTTGATGATGGCCGCATGACACTTGCGCGAAACGCCAGTGGGATGAAAGGCTTACGTGCAAGACTCAGGTGGCGGTAGCGGGCCAGGCCATGGCCATTGAACTTACCCTGGATCGCCCCAATCTAATCGTTCGCTTGCGATGAGGCCGTTGGCTGACTGGGCTTTTCCACGGCGAGTAGGCACAATAGCGCGGTGGGCGTGCAGCAAGTTTGGCGGAAAAATCTATCAATACTGGGGTAAACGCATGAAACGTATTTTTCTCTTCCTGGCAACCAACCTTGCCATTATGCTGGTCTTAAGTATTTCCCTGTGGGTCCTGACCCTGTTTTTCCCGGGCCTGGGACAAACCCTGAATGCCGACGGCGGCATGAACATGGGCGCTGTGCTGGTCATGGCGGCGGTCTTCGGCATGGGCGGCGCGTTCATTTCCCTCGCCATGTCCAAGTGGTCGGCCAAGCGCATGACCGGCGCGCAGGTGATCGAACAGCCCGGCAACGACACCGAACGCTGGTTGGTGCAGACCGTAAAGCTGCAGGCGCAACGCGCGGGTATCGGCATGCCGGAGGTGGCGATTTTCGACTCCCCGGACATGAATGCCTTTGCCACGGGCATGAATCGTAACAACGCCCTGGTCGCGGTCAGCACCGGCCTGCTGCGCAACATGCAACGCGCCGAGGTGGAGGCGGTGGTCGGTCACGAGATCACCCACGTGGCGAACGGCGATATGATCACATTGACGCTGATTCAGGGTGTGGTGAATACGTTTGTGATCGTGCTGTCGCGGGTGGTCGGCCACTTTGTGGACAAAGTGGTGTTCAAGACCGAGCGCGGCTACGGTCCGGCATATTATATTACGAGCATCTTCGCCCAAGTGGTGTTGGGTATTCTCGCCAGCGTGATCGTGATGTGGTTCAGCCGCCAGCGTGAGTTCCGCGCCGATAGCGGCGGCGCCAAACTCGCCGGCAAGTCGGGCATGATCGCCGCCCTCGAGCGTCTGAAGGCGGGAGTGGAGCAAGCACCTCTGCCGGAGCAGATGGCGGCCTTCGGTATCTCCGGCGGCGGTCAGGGTCTGAGCCGGTTTTTTATGTCGCATCCCCCGCTGGATGAACGCATCGCCGCCCTCAAGGCGCATGGCTGAGTCGACGCACGCCTCCCTTCCTGATGATCCAGGCGCTGTGGCAACACAGCGCCTTTTTTTTGCCCTGTGGCCGACGCAGGTGCTGCAGCGGCAAATGCACCAGCAGGCCGGGTCCATGCCCGCGGGACACCCTGGGCGGCAGGTGGCGGCGCATAACCTGCATCTGACGCTGGTGTTTCTGGGATCGGTG
>JAYSOL010000291.1:0-7469 GCA_043723045.1 Gammaproteobacteria bacterium
ATCCGGTAATATACCCAGACCCTTTGCCATGGGAATGCGAAAGATCCCGACTTAACCTGGACCAGGCCATGCTCCGTCAACATCAGAAACAGGTACCCCATGTCCAAGGCCAATAATCCGGGCCAGCATTTTTTCCCCGATTTCGGTTCCTTCAGCATTGCACTGCGGATCATCTTCATCGCAGTCATCATCGCTGCCATCATCAGTATCGGCAGAAATGAGGTGTTTGACGAAACCGCTTGGCAGGAACTGAATCTGCTGACGGCCTTCGCCCTCATCCTGTCGTTCATCAGCGTCGTCGTTCTCAAAATGGCGTCACCGCTGATACGCCGGCTGTCGGAAACCGGCGCCTCGGTACTGGTGGTACTGCTGCTGCTGGGCGTCATCGCGCTGGGCACCGAGCTGATGGTTTTCGCGCTGTATGACCTGGGCCTCACCAGCGAACGCTGGCCCCCGTGGCACCTGTCCCTGCTCGTTCGCAGCCTCTTCGTTGGCGGAATCATCAGTGTGCTCGGGCTGCGCTACCTCATCGTGTCACACCGCTCCGAGTTGGATGCCAAATCCAAACAGGAGGCGCGCATGCAGGCGCTGCAATCGCGCATCCGTCCGCATTTCCTGTTCAACAGCATGAACAGCATTGCCAGTCTGATGCGCAGCGATCCGGCGCGCGCCGAGGCCGCGCTGCAGGACCTGGCGGATCTGTTTCGCGTACTGCTGGCGGATGCGCGCAACCTGGTGCCGATTTCGGCGGAACGTGAAATCTCCCGTCAGTATCTCGAGATCGAAAAGCTACGCCTGGGAGACCGTCTCAAAATCACCTGGAACGTCAACAACGTGCCACGCAGCGCCATGGTGCCCGCCCTCACCCTGCAGCCATTGCTGGAGAATGCCATCTACCACGGCATCGAGCCGCGCTTCAGCGGCGGAACACTCAAGATCGAACTGTGGGGGGAAAACGATACACTGAATGTCCTGATCAGCAATCCGCTGCCGGAGGTGCGCAAACATTCCCACGGCAAGGGCAACAAGCTGGCCCAGGAAAACATCCAGCAACGTTTGTCGACGCACTTTGGAAATGCCGCCAGCATGCAGACTTTCGAGGAAGGCAATCATTACCATGTAAAACTCAAGATGCCGATACTTCGGGGTTAAACCATGCAGTTAGATAAACTCCATATCACTACCGTCTTCAGGCGCCTGGCAGCGCACGTCGACGCATGGCTCGTACGGGTCGAGAACCGCCTCACGGGGAAACTTGTCGCCCACGACCGCGCCGTTTCCGACCCGCAGGTCAGCGGGTTTCTGCCCAACTTTTGCAACGGCTGGACGATATTCAATGTCGCCGTCATCGCCGAGATGCTGGCGATAGTGATTGCGCTGGTGTCACCGCAGATGCCCATCAGCCAGACCATGCTGGGCAATCTCTTCCTGATCTCGCTGTTCATACAGTGGATCGCCCTGAGCAATGCCGCCGCTTTGTGTGTGACGCGCAAGCAGCTCAACCGCCTATCGAACTTGCGCGCCATTGCAATGTCCTATGGCCTGATGTTGTGTGTGACCTGGATAGTGGGAGAAGCGGCCCTCTGGGTGTTGTGGCTGGCGAATGTGACCAGCTCCCCCAACCCGGAGTGGAATGCGTATTTTCATTTACAGAATCTCTCGGTGGCTGCTATCGTCGATGCCCTGGCGCTGCGTTATTTCTTTGCCCGGCACCAGCTGACACAGCGCACCCTGTCGGAGGCGCAGGCAAAGATACAGGCGTTGCGCACGCGTATCCGGCCGCACTTTCTGTTCAACACCATGAACGTCATCGCCAGCCTGACGCGCAGTTCACCGGCACAGGCGGAGACGGCGATTGAGAATATGGCGGACCTGTTTCGCACCATGCTCACCGATGAGGAGAATCTGGTACCGGTCAAAAACGAAGTCGCCATTGCGCAAAAATACCTGGCTATCGAAAGCCTGCGGCTGGACAACCGGCTTAACGTGGACTGGGACATCGGCAAATTCCCGCGCAAGGCCGTCATGCCGGTATTGACGCTGCAACCGTTGCTGGAAAGCGCCATACAACACGGCATCGAACCGCTCACGGAGGGCGGAAGGATAAGAGTCAGGTTGTGGGAGGAAGACGACAAAATCAACATCAACGTCACCGCGCCCGCGCCACGCACCAAGGCGCGTACGCAGCAGTATGAAACCGACACGGCGCTGGAGAATGTCCGCCAGCGACTGGAAAGCTATTACGGAAAGCTTGCAAAACTGGAAACCAACGAAGAACAGGGGCAGCTGACGGTCTCGCTCAGCCTGCCGACACGCGGAGAAAACCCATGAGAGTACTGATAGTTGACGACGAAAAACTGGCGCGCGACCGTTTGCGCGAACTGTTGAATGAAATTGGCGGTCACACCATCGTCGGCGAGGCCATGAACGGCAACGAGGCGGTGGAAAGGACCATGGAACTCAACCCCGACGTGCTGCTGATGGACATCCGCATGCCGGGCATGGATGGCCTGGAGGCCGCCATGCACCTGATGGGCATGGAAAACCCGCCGAGCGTCATCTTCACCACCGCCTACGACCAGCACGCCCTGAACGCGTTTGAAGTCAATGCGGTCGACTACCTGCTGAAACCGATCCGCAAGGACCGCCTGGCGAGCGCCCTGGAAAAGGCGCATAAACTCACCCTGAAACAGCTGCGCGACATCAACGAAGCCCAGGATCAGCCCAGCGCCCGCACCCACATCAGCGTGCACCTGCGCGGCAACATCCGCTTGGTGCCCATCCAGGACATCCTCTACTTCATGGCCGACAGCAAATACGTGACGGTGCGTACGCCGGCGGAAGAGCACCTCATCGAGGACTCCCTGGTCAACCTGGAAAAGGAATTCGGCGAGAAAATGTTCCTGCGCATCCACCGTAATGCCCTGGTGGCCACGGGATTTATTAAAGGTATCGAAAAAAGCTCATCCGGCACCTGGCAGGTCAGCCTCAAGAGCCTGGATAAAAAGCTCGACGTCAGCCGCCGGCATGCCGCGTCGGTGCGGCGCTGGGCACGGACCTGAGCCAGAGGTCCTTTAGGGAACCTCTGAACAACTGGCAAAGACTATCAGGCTACGTCCCCTCTCCCTCAGGGAGAGGGACAGGGTGAGGGAAAAATCGCCGATCATCCCCCTCACCCTAACCCTCTCCCCCGAAGTGCGCGGGGGAGAGGGGACTTGTTCAGAGGTTCCTTAGGACAAGAACTCAGGGGCGGATGGCGCGCATGCGCGCCAAGGCGGCGTCGATGGCCTCATCCAGATAACCGCTGAAAAACTCCGGTGTACTGAGGCCCACCAGCGCCGGCACCAGCTCCTTGCCCGCGGGATCCATAAACAGAATCTGCGGCGTCAGGGAAATGCCGTTGCGGTGGGCAAAATCCGCGTGGCTGACCTTCTTGCCTTTGAAGTCACGCAGCGTGCGTCCACTCTCCACCTGCACCTCACGCATAATCACCTTACCGGTATAGTCGCCGCTGGCATACATAGGCTCAAGGAACAGCGCACGCATCTGCTCGCAGTAGGGGCAAGACTTGGCGGAGAAAAACACCAGTACCGGCAGATGCTCCTCGTGGGCCTGCTGCCCGTCCCCCTGAAGGTCCGCGGCCACGGGAAGTTCCGAGGCGGACACGCCATACGTCAACAAAACCGCTGTCAGTAAACCACTCGCCATCAATATCAATCGCTTCATTTAGTCTTGCTCAAAACCCGTCGTTCAGTGGTCCAGGATGATTCCCCGGACGAATTCTATTAGGATAGACCAACCTTGGGGTCGGCCCCCATCCACGCCACTCGTTCAGGTCCAATCGGTTGAAAACCATACGCATCGGTACCCGCAAAAGCCCGCTTGCCCTGTGGCAGGCTGAATTCGTCCGCGCGCAACTGCTGCAGGCGTTTCCCGCCCTCCAGGTCGAACTGGTGAAAATGACGACCCAGGGCGACATCATCCTCGACACCCCCCTGGCCAAAGTCGGCGGCAAAGGGTTGTTCGTCAAAGAGCTGGAACAAGCTCTCCTGGATAGACGGGTGGACCTGGCGGTTCATTCCATAAAAGATGTGCCGGTGACTCTGCCGGCGGGCCTGCACATGCCGGTCATCTGCGAGCGCGAGGACCCGCGGGATGCCTTCGTGTCCAACGCCCATGCCCGGCTGGAGGACCTACCCCCGGGGGCGCGTGTCGGCACCTCCAGCCTGCGCCGCCAGTGCCAGTTGCGCGCCCGCTATCCCGCGCTGCAGATCATCGACCTCAGGGGCAACGTCAACACCCGCCTGGCCAAGCTCGATGCCGGTGACTACGACGCCATTATCCTGGCCGCCGCAGGGCTCAAACGCCTCGGCTTCTCCGAGCGCATACGCGCCGCCTTAGAAGCGGAAGACAGCCTGCCGGCGGTGGGCCAGGGTGCTATCGGCATCGAATGTCGCGTGGAGGATGCGCAGACCAACCGTCTCATCGCACCACTGAACCATGCCCCCACGGCGGTGCGCGTGCGCGCCGAGCGCGCCATGAATCACCGCCTCGAAGGCGGCTGCCAGGTGCCCATCGGCGGTTTTGCCACGCTGCATGGCACCGATCTCCACCTGCGCGGCCTGGTGGGTAACCCGGACGGCAGTCACATCATCCGCGCCGACATCCGCGGACCGGCGGAGCAGGCGGAACAACTGGGCGCCGCCCTGGCGGACGAACTGCTGGCGCGCGGCGCGCGCGCGATACTGAACAACGTCTACGGTCGTGGCTGACCCCGCCGACCTCACCGGCGTGCGCGTCTTGGTGACACGCCCCGCACCCCAGGCCGGGCCGCTTGCCCAACTCATCCACGAGGCCGGTGGTGTGGCCCGGTTGTTTCCGGTGGTGGAAATTCTCGACCCCGAGGACAGCCGTCCCCTGGACCGTATCGTCGATCAGCTGGACCACATCGACCTTGCCATCTTCATCAGCCCGAACGCCGTCAACCGGGCCATGCACCACATTCTGTCGCGCCGCACCCTGCCCACTAATCTGCGGCTGGCGTGCGTCGGTCGTGGTAGCACGCGCGAACTGAAGCGCCTGGGTTACACTGATGTCATCGCACCCCTGGGTCGCGCAGACAGTGAGGCGCTGCTGGCCTTGCCGGCGCTGCAGCCGGTGGCAGGCAAAAGAATAGTCATCTTCCGTGGAGACGGCGGGCGCGAAATGCTCGGCGACACCCTGACAGCACGTGGCGCCTCGGTGGAATACGTGGACTGCTACCGCCGCGTCCGGCCGGAGATCGATGCCGCGCCGCTGATCGACGACTGGCAGCGGGGCGATGTCGATATTGTCAGTGTCACCAGCACCCAGGGCTTGAAGAATCTGTACGCCTTGTTGGGCGATGCCGGCCGGCCATATCTGCTCAACACCCCCATCGTGGTGTTGAGCGAGCGCACGGCGCGCACCTGCCGCGAGCTCGGCTTCGCCACCGAACCCATGGTGACGGCGGATGCCAGCGACGCGGCCATCGTTGAGACCATCCAGGCATGGCGGGCGCGGCAAAATTCCCTATAATCACGCTTTCCGGGCCAGCCAGGCCGTACACGGGTTGTGTACCCCAATGCAGCAGAACACAGGCCACTCAGTCATGACCAATAAAGACCACGAGACCCCCGAAACCAGCGCGCCACCGCAGACCGCCTCGCCCGGTAAGCCCAAATCCGCGCGCGCCAGCGGCGCCTCGCTCGCCAGCGGGCTGGCATTGATACTGTCCGTGGTCGCGCTGCTGGCCAGCGCTTATCTCGGGTACACCTTCATCGAAAAACGCGGCATCTACCGCGCCGACATGTTCAGCCGCCTGGATAAACTGGAGGATGCCAGCGCACACCAGCAGAACAGTCTGGAACAACACGCACAACAGCTGGCAAAATTGACAGAAACCCAGGACACCTTGCAGACCGGCATGGACAAAGTGCTGAACGAGTTCGGCAAGGGCCGGGGCGACTGGCTCCTGGCGGAGACCGAACAGCTGATGCTGATCGCCAATCACCGGCTGCAACTGGCGCACGATACCCATCTGGCACTGGAGGCCCTGCGCGCCGCCGACCGTCAGCTGCGCCAGCTGGCCAATCCGCGCTACCTCCCGGTACGCAAGCGGGTGTCCGAGGAAATCGCGCAGCTGGAATCCCTGGAGCGCATCGATATTCCCGGTATGTCTTTGCGTCTGGGCAACATAGGCGCGCGCATCGACCAGCTGCCTTTTACCACCGATACCAGGTTTTCCGCCGAGGAACGCGCGCGCGCCAATCAGACGCCGGGAAAGAAATCCACGGCGCGCGAAATATGGGCCGACATCACCAGCCTCATCCGCATACGCCGCAGCGGCGACATCCGCAAGCCATTGCTGCCGCCCGAGCAGCAATACTTCCTGCGCGAGAACCTGCGCCTGATGCTGTTCGGGGCACAGGCCGCCCTGCTGCAGGGCGATAGCGCCACCTTCGAACAAAACATCAAGACCGCCGGCGATTGGATCCGGGATTATTACGACACCAGTGCAGCACCGGTGCGCGCCGCGCAGGCCGAGCTCGACCAGATGCAAAAGGTGCGCCTCAGCACCCGCCTGCCCGACATTTCCGAGTCGCTCGATATGCTGCGCAAACTCAGCGGCAAAAAGGCTGAATCATGAAGCTCCTGATCTTCATCATCCTGGTGCTGTTCGGCGCGGTCTCGCTGGGCCTGATCGCCATGGAAAATCCGGGCTATGTGCTGATCGCACGCGAACCGTGGAGCATCGAGATGTCGCTCACGGTGTTTGTCATCCTGCAACTGGTCGGCATCGTCGCGCTCTATCTGTTGTTGCATATGCTGGTGCGCCTGTGGAATACCCCGCGCGAGGTGGCGCGCTGGCGAACTGGGCGGCGCAGCCGGCGTGCACGCGCCTCCCTGGTGCAGGCCATGATCGGACTGGCGGAAAACAACTGGCTGGAGGCCGAGAAACACGCCCTCATCGAGGTGCATGCCGGCGAATACCCGCTGGCCAACTACCTGCTCGCCGCGTACGCCGCGCAGAAACACGGCGACCACGAAAAACGCGACGAATATCTGGCACTCGCCCACCAGTGCGCGCCGCAAGATTTCCTCGCCATCGGCATGGCGCAGGCGCAGCTGCAGATCATCGCCCAGCAATATGAACAGGCGCTGGCAACGCTGACTCAGCTGCGCATACGCGACCCCAAACACGACCAGGTGCTCGGCCTGCTGGCACAGGTCTATGACGAGCTGCATGACTGGGACAGCCTGGCGAAACTCATCCCCGAATTGAAAAAACGCAAGGCCCTGCCGACCGACGACATCGACGCGCTCGAACTCGAGACGCGCCGCCAGCTGCTGATGCTGCCGCTGCCGAGCGGGGCGTCCGGGATACTCAAGAGGTCGTGGAATGCGGTGCCGCAATACCTGCGCCAGCACCCGGAACTGGTGGCAATCTA
>JAYSOL010000292.1:0-4323 GCA_043723045.1 Gammaproteobacteria bacterium
ACCTGCGGATTCATCACCACGTGTACCGGCATGGCCTGCGTCAACGGTGACATACGCCCCTTGTCGTTGAACGCGCGGATAAACCCACCCGCTTGCACCGCAGTGATCATCTTGGCGGCGATGCCCCCGGCGATGTACACACCGCCGGTCGCCAGCAAGGTAAGGGCGACGTCGCCGGCGTGGGCGCCATAGATACGCAGGAACAGATCCACGGCCTGGATGGCCAGGGGATCCCTATCCACCAGGGCGGCATGGGTGATGGCGGGCGCGGGGTCGCCCTCGGCGGTCGCCGCCGCCAGTTTTTTCGACTCGGGATAATCGCCGCGTTCGCGCAGAAACTGATAGATCAATACAAAGCCGGCGCCGGACAGAATGCGTTCGCAGGAAACCCGGCCGAATCGGGCGTGCAGATAGCGCAGCAGATCCATCTGTAGGGCATCGGCCGGTGCAAAGCCGGCATGGCCACCTTCGGTGGGCAGGGCCTCATAATAATCGTCGCGCCAGATCAATACGCCCTGACCGAGACCGGTACCCGCGCCGAGGGTGATGCGCGGTGCGCGCGCCTGCATCTGACCCGCCTGCAGGGTGACGATATCGTCCGCCCCGAGGGCGGCGATGCCATACCCGATGGCCTGAAAATCGTTGATCAGCCTGACCTGGGTAATCGCAAGCACCCGCGCGATCTCGCCGGACTCCAGCTTCCAGGGGAGATTGGTGAGTGTAGCGGCTTGGGTTGACCCGCTCTCCACCACCGGCCCGGCCACCCCCAGGCACGCGCCTTCTATTTCGTACGCACGCCCAGGGTTGTGGGTGTGGAGAAAGGCCGTGATCATCGGCACGAGACTGTCGAAGTCGGCGCTGGCATAACGCTCCTCCCGCACCACGCAGTAGCTCGCGTCCCGCACTTCGGCGATCTGCAGCAGTGTTTTTGTGCCACCCAAATCACCCGCCAGCACGTACATGTTCAACCCCCATCCCGTCGATCACCTGAGACCCGGGGTTATGATGACATCCGCGCACCGGTCAAACAAATCCTCGGCATACCGACATTGTTTTCGTCACAGACAAGTTGTTATACTGGCACCCCTTGCCGGGGTGGCGGAATTGGTAGACGCGCCGGACTCAAAATCCGGTGGTGGTGACACCGTGTCGGTTCGATTCCGACCCTCGGTACCAGTAATCTAAGCTGTTACAGGCAAAACATCGACGCCGCGCTAAGACTTAGCGCGGCGTTCTTGTTTCTATCTCGTGGTATCCGCTGGAAAAACGATCAACAATGAAATGCAGCAGGTTATCTTTCGACCTTAGGCGACCTGCACCGGTATGGAATGACGTGTGTGGGTGATACGATTCTGCGCGTCCACGTACACCAGGCGCGGCTTAAACAGCGCCAACTCCTTTTCCTCCAACACGCCGAAGGCGCAGATGATCAGGAGATGACCGGGGCTGGCTTTATGGGCGGCGGCACCGTTCACCGAGATGATACCCGACCCGTCCTCGGCGCGGATGGCGTAGGTGCTGAAGCGTTCGCCGTTTTGGATGTTGTACACGTCGATGCGCTCGTATTCACGGATGTCCGCCGCGTCCAGCAGGCGGCCATCGATGGCCACGGAGCCTTCGTAATCCAGTTCGGAATGCGTAACGTGCACTCGGTGCAGCTTGGCGCGTAACAGCGTTCTCTGCATGGGTTTACCTCTGTCCTCGGTGTGTCGCCATCATAAGGGCCTAATTATCCGATTTTAGACCACAGGATTCAAATCCAGCTCAATATTGTCGATCAGGCGCGCCCGGCCGAGCCAGGCGGCGGCCAAAATCACCAGTTTTTGGTCGCCGGGACCGGGTACTACCAAGTCTGCCTGGCGCCGTACGCTGACATAATCCGGGCGGAAACCCGAGTCCACCAGGGCCGCCATGGCAGCTGCCTCCGCCCCCGCGGGCACCCGACGCGCCTGCTGTAGCTCGCGGCTCAGGGCCAACAAGGTGGCATAAAGATGGGCGGCACGTCGGCGCTCCTCCGCCGTCAGATAGGCGTTGCGTGAACTCAATGCCAGGCCATCGGATTCACGCACGGTGTTCACACCGACGATGCTCACCGGCATGCCCAGATCGGACGTCATGAGACGTATCACCAGCAGCTGCTGGTAGTCCTTGTTACCGAACAGCGCCACGTCCGGGGAGACCAGGTTGAACAGGCGGTTCACCACCGTGGTCACGCCGCGGAAGTGTCCGGGACGATACTGCCCACAGAGGATGTCGCTCACCCCCGGCACCTCGACCACGGTCTGGGCGGCGCGCCCACGCGGGTACATCTGTGTCTCGTCCGGCATGAACAGCAGTTCCACCCCCGCTCCTGCGAGCAGGTGCACATCCTCCTCCGGCGTGCGCGGGTAGGCGCTGAAATCTTCCTGCGGCCCGAACTGCAGCGGGTTGACATAGATGCTAGCCACCACCACGTCCGCATGCCGGCGCGCCTCCACCATCAAGTGACGGTGACCGGCATGCAGATTGCCCAGGGTCGGGACAAAGGCGATACGCCGACCGTGGGCACGCTCGGCGGCCACCCGTTGTTGCAGGTCGGCGATAGTGGTGGCGACGTCCATGATTTTTAAGTGTAGCTGTGCTCGGGGCCGGGGAAGGTGCGGTTGCGCACCGCGTCCACATAGGCGCGCACCGCGGCCTCGATGCTGTCCTGCCCCTGCATAAAGTTTTTCGAGAATTTAGGGCTGGGACGCGGATACAGGCCGAGCATGTCCTGCAGCACCAACACCTGACCGTCGCAATCGACGCCGGCGCCGATGCCGATGGTGGGGATATGCAACTCCTGACTGATGGTCTTGGCCAGGGCCGCCGGGATGGCCTCCAGCACCACCAGGCTGGCGCCCGCTTCCTGCAGCAGGCGCGCGTCTTCATGGATATGGTAGGCGGTGACTTCCTCCCGCCCCTGTACGCGGTAGCCACCGAGCTTGTGCACCGATTGCGGCGTCAGCCCCACGTGACCGCATACCGGTATGCCGCGGTCCACCAGGAAGCGCACCGTCTCCACCATCACAGCACCCCCTTCCAGCTTGACCATGTGGGCACCGCCCTGCATCAGGCGGCCGGCGTTTTTCATCGCCTGTTCCGGACTGATCTGATAACTCATAAACGGCATATCGCCGATGAGTAACGCGCGGGACAGGCCGCGCGCCACGCACTGCGTGTGATACACGATCTCCTCCACCGTCACCGGTAGCGTGGAGTCATGCCCCTGCATCACCATGCCGAGGGAATCGCCGACCATCACCATGTCCACGCCGGCGCTGTCCAACAGGTGACCGAAGCTGTAATCGTAGGCGGTGAGACAGGTGATCTTCTCACCCGCCTGCTTCATGGATTTAAGCGTCGTGACGGTGACGGGTTTCATGCGCTCGCCGGGAGTGGATTGAAGAAATGCCGCCCACTGCGCACGTGGCGCAGGTGGTCGAGCAATACCTGGAAGTCCTGTTCGCTGTCCACAAAATTCACCTCGGCGGCGTTCACCACCAGCAGCGGCGCCGCCGTATAGTGGTAGAAGAACCGAGTATAGCCCTCGACGATGGACTCCAGGTAGCCACGCTCGATATGGCGTTCGTAGTCCTCGCCGCGCCGGCGCACCCGCTCCACCAGCACCTCCACCGGCGCCTGCAGGTAGATCACCAGGTCCGGCACCGGTACATCCAGGCTGAGCTGCGCATAGACCTGCTCATACAGGCGCCACTCGTCGTCATCCAGATTGAGGCGCGCGAACAGGCTGTCTTTTTCCAGCAGGAAATCCGCTACGTGCACCGGGCGGAACATGTCGCCCTGTTTGATCGCCTGCAACTGGCGCACGCGCTGAAACAGAAAATACAGCTGGGTCGGCAGGGCATACTGCTGGCGCGACTGGTAAAAACGCTCGAGAAACGGGTTGTCCTCGGGACGTTCCAGCAGCAGATCGCTGCCGAAGGCCTGGGACAACTTGTGCGCCAGGGTGGTCTTGCCGGCGCCGATGGGGCCCTCCACCACCACATAACCGGGATTCTTATGCGTCGCGACCTGCACAACAACGTCTGGGATGAGCGAGCTCATGGGTTTCTCTGAATACCTGGTGACCGGGTTATGTTAGGCAATCGCCAGTTTTTCAATACCCTGGCCGACGCAGCCGGCGAGCAAATCCCGCGCCCGGCCACGCCCAGGTATATCGAGATCCGGCGCGATCTCAGACAAAGGATACAGGACGAAGGCCCGTTCGTGGAGTCTCGCGTGGGGCAGCGTCAGTCCCGGCTCGTGCCGGCGGACAACCTCCCCCTGCGCGGATATATAGAG
>JAYSOL010000293.1:0-2963 GCA_043723045.1 Gammaproteobacteria bacterium
TTGCCTCGATTTTTTTCATCATAACGTGCCCGTGATTTCCCCGGTATTACCAATTAGCGTTGTCGGTGCTGCAAAATATCCGGCATAACCACCCTTTGCTAAGGGGCCACGCGCGGCAGGCTACACGCTAACACAAAACCGGGCCGGTTTCCCAGCACACCCACCCCGCCGGCACGCGCTCCATGCCTATTCCCGGTATCCCGAGGTGATGGGGTAACGCCGGTCGCGGCCGAAGGCGCGCCGCGTGATACGCACCCCAGGCACCGCCTGACGGCGCTTGTATTCGTTGCGATCCACCATGGCGACTACGCGCCGCACGATGGCCGCATCGAAACCGGCCGCCACGATGTCTTCCGGTGACTGGTCGTGCTCCACATATCGTTCCAGCACGCCATCGAGGATGTCGTAGGGCGGCAGGCTGTCGCTGTCCTTCTGATCCGGCGCCAGCTCCGCCGACGGCGCGCGCTCGATCACGCGGCGCGGGATCACCAGGCCCTCGCGGTTGCGGTATTCCGCCAACCGGTAGACCAGGGTCTTGTAGACATCCTTGATGGCGCCGTAACCGCCCGCCATGTCGCCGTACAGGGTGGCGTAACCCACCGCCATTTCGCTTTTATTGCCGGTGGTGAGCACCATCTTGCCGGTCTTGTTGGACACCGCCATGAGCAGCGTGCCGCGGATGCGTGCCTGGAGGTTCTCTTCGGTGACATCGCGCGCGCGCCCCTGAAACTCATCCTTGAGGGCGGCGAGAAACGCGTCGAACAACGGGTCGATGGGAATGACGCGATAGCTGACCCCCAGGGCGCGCGCCTGCGCCGCCGCATCCTCCAGACTCATCTTCGCGGTAAAGCGCGACGGCATCATCAGCGCCTCCACCTTATCGGGGCCGAAGGCGTCCACGGCGATACACAGGGTCAGGGCCGAATCGATGCCACCGGACAGGCCGATGGCCACACCGGGGAAACGATTCTTGCGCACGTAATCGCGCACCCCCAGCACCAGCGCGTGGTACACCTCCTCCTCCAGGCTCGGCGGCGGCGACAACGTCTGCATCACCGGCGTCGGCACGCCATCGCGCATATCGATATCCACGGCATACAAGCCAGCGGCAAACGCCGGGCAGCGCTGGGTGATGCGCGCGCTGCCATCCACCACGAAGGAATCGCCGTCGAACACCAGCTCGTCCTGACCACCGACGAGATTGACATACACCATGGGCACATGGCACTCGCGCACCCGCTGCTGGATCAACTGCTCCCGCTCCCGGCCTTTCTGCATGTGGTAGGGCGAGGCATTCAGCACCAGGATCAGGCGCGCGCCGGCGGTGGCGCACTGACTGACCGGCTGCGGCTGCCATACGTCTTCGCAAATGGTGATGCCCACAGGCACGCCTTCGATGGTGACGACACAGGCATCGCTGCCGGCGGCGAAGTAGCGCTTTTCATCGAACACACTGTAGTTGGGCAACAGCTGCTTGTAATATGTGGCACTGATGCGGCCATCCTGGATCACCGAGGCGGCGTTATACACCTTGTCGTCCACACGCTGCGGATGGCCAACGATGATGCTGATGCCCGGTACCGCGCCCTGCAGGCGCGTAAGCCCGGCCTGCACCTGGCGATAGAGATGCAGGCGCAACAACAGATCTTCCGGCGGGTAGCCGGTCAGGGTCAGCTCGGGGAAAACGATGGCATGCGCCTGCAACCGGTCGCGCGCGTCGGTGGTGGCGGCGATCACCCGCTCGACATTGCCCGCCACATCGCCCACGAGGAAATCCTGCTGCGCGATCACCAGGCGCAGGGCCCGGGCCATCAGTGCAGCTCCATTACTTCAAGAGCGCGGACATGCGCGCGCCCATGTCCGCGGGTGAGCGCACGGTATGCACGCCGGCCGCTTCCAGCGCGCGGAATTTCTCCGCGGCCGTGCCCTTGCCGCCGGCGATCACCGCACCCGCATGCCCCATGCGCCGGCCCGGCGGCGCGGTAACGCCGGCGATGTAGGCCACCACCGGCTAGCGCACGTTGTGCTTGATGTAGGCGGCGGCGTCCTCTTCGTCCAGACCGCCGATCTCGCCGACCATGATGATGCCGCGGGTCTTGGGGTCCGCCTCGAAACGCCGCAGGCAGTCGATGAAACCGAGGCCGTGTATCGGGTCGCCGCCGATGCCGACACAGGTGCTCTGACCGAGCCCGGCGAGGGTCGTCTGGTGCACCGCTTCGTAGGTCAGCGTGCCGGAGCGCGACACGATGCCGATGGCGCCGGGCTGGTGGATGGCGCCGGGCATGATGCCGATCTTGCACTCGCCTGGTGTGATGATGCCGGGGCAGTTGGGACCGATGAGCACGCAGTCGGGATAGCCCTTCAACGCCGCCTTGACCTTGAGCATGTCCAGCACCGGTATGCCCTCGGTGATGCAGGCGATGACCTTGATGCCCGCGTCCGCCGCCTCGAGGATGGAATCCGCGGCGTAGGCCGCCGGCACGTAGATCATGGTGGCCTCGGCACCGGCCTCGCGCACCGCCTCGCGCACGGTATTGAACACCGGCAGACCGAGATGCCGTTGCCCGCCCTTGCCCGGCGTAACGCCGCCGACCATCTTCGTGCCGTAGGCGATCGCCTGCTCGGAATGGAACGTGCCCTGCTTGCCGGTGAAGCCCTGGCAAATGACCTTGGTGTTTTTATTGACGAGTATGCTCATTATTATCTCGTAGGTGATGCGTCAGTATCAAAGGGTGGGGCATGCCCACCGCCGTGCTTCTCTCCGGCCTTTTGGTGGGCAATGCCCACCCTACAAAACTATTCCCCGCACTCACCCGTAACATCGATTCCCGCCTCACTGCCCCAACTCATCGGATAAACACCCGACCCCACATAACGATGAAACGTCGAATACGGCCAATCCCGCACGTGCTCGACCAACCCATGCTTCACCGGATTGAAATGAATGTAGTCCATATGCCGTC
>JAYSOL010000294.1:0-3241 GCA_043723045.1 Gammaproteobacteria bacterium
CTGATGCAACTGCGCCAGACCGAATTTGTGCGCATTGTTGATGAGGATGGTGTTGGCACTGGGAATATCGATGCCGGTTTCGATAATGGTACTGCACAGCAGCACGTTGAAGCGCTGGTGATAAAAATCCAGCATCACCTGCTCCAGATCGCGCTCCGGCATCTGCCCGTGGGCCATGCGGATGTCCGCCTCCGGCACCAGGGTGCGCAGCTGTTCCAGCGCCCGCGCCATGGTCTTGACGTCGTTGTGCAGAAAGTACACCTGACCGCCGCGGCGGATCTCGCGCAGGAAGGCCTCGCGCAGCAGCGCGTCGTTCCATTCGCACACGAAGGTCTTCACCGACAGGCGTGCCTCCGGCGCGGTGGCGATCATGGAGATGTCGCGCAGCCCGGACAGCGACATGTTGAGGGTGCGCGGCACAGGGGTGGCGGTGAGGGTCAGGATATCCACTTCGCTGCGCAGTTTCTTCAGCTGTTCCTTCTGGCGCACGCCGAAGCGGTGTTCCTCGTCGATGATCACCAGCCCCAGGTTCTTGAAACGCACATCGCTTTGCAGCAGCCGATGGGTGCCGATGACAATGTCGACCTTGCCGAGTGACAGGTGCTGCAGGGTCTCCGCCTGCTCGGTTTTGCTGCGGAAGCGCGACAGCAGTTCGATCTTCACCGGCAGATCGGCAAAACGATCGCTGAAATTCTGGAAGTGTTGCTGTGCCAGCAGGGTGGTGGGGACCAGCACCGCCACCTGCCGTTGTCCCTGCACCGCGAGGAAGGACGCGCGCAGGGCGACTTCCGTCTTGCCGAACCCCACGTCACCGCACACCAGCCGGTCCATGGGCCGGCTGGCCTCCATGTCGCGCAGGGTGTCTTCGATGGCGCGCGCCTGGTCCGGGGTTTCCTCGAAGGGAAAACTGGCGGCGAAGGCGGCGTACTGGTCGTCCCGCAGGGGGAAGGCGTGGCCGGCGCGGCTGAGGCGCAGGGCCTGCACCTCCAGCAACTCTACTGCCGCATCGTGCGCCTTCTCGCGCGCGCGGCGCTTGGCCTTTTCCCAGACGTCGCTGCCGAGCTTATGCAGCGGCGCCTGGTCCGGGTGGGTGCCGGTATAGCGGCTGATGCGCGCCAGATCCATGACCGGGGTATAGAGCTTGTCCCCGCCGGCGTATTCAAGAGTAAGAAACTCTGTCGGGCCGTCCCCCACGTCCAGGGTCTGGAGGCCACGGTAGCGGCCCACGCCATGGTCCTCGTGCACCACCGGGTCGTCCAGGCGCAGCTCCGCCAGATGGCGGATGACCGCGTCCGGGTCGCGGGCTGATTGGGTACGGCGCCGACGCTGGGCGGCGCGCTCGCCGTACAGCTGGGGCTCGGTGATGACGGCGATGGCCGGTTCCCGCAGCAACAGTCCTTTTTCCAGGGCGGCCACACTCAGGCCGAGACGCTCCTGGCCGGCGAGAAAGGCCGGCCAGTCGTCAAAGGCGGTGGGGAAGAAGCCGTGATCCTGGAGCAGACCGCGCAAGACCTCACGCCGCCCCGGGGTCTCCGCCACCACCAGCACGCGGCCGGCATAGCCCTTGAGCCAGGCAAACAGCGCGGCATGCGGTGTCTCTGCCTTATGGCTCACCGGCAGGCTGGGCGGCACCTCCGTCGCGAATACGGTGCCTGCCGGGGTAGGGAGGCTGTCCACCGGCTGATCGGCCGCCAGGGTTTGAAAAGGTTCCAACACCACCGCCGGCATGCGTTTGATAGCGGCACGCAGATCGTCCGCCGTCAGAAACAGTCGCTCCGGGGGCAGCACCGGCCGTTCCCGGTCGTGCCGCAGCAACTCGTAGCGCTCTTGCGCCTCCTGCCGGAAGGCCTCCGCCGCCTCCAGGGCCCCGGCCTCCATCAGACACAGCGGGGTGGTGGGCAGGTAGTCGAACAGGCTGGCGGTGTGCTCGTAGAACAGCGGCAGGTAGTATTCGATCCCGCCGGGACTTACCCCTTGGCTGACATCCCGATACAGGTGGGTCTTCTGCGGGTCGCCCTCGAAGGTGGCACGAAACGCCTGACGAAAACGCTGGATGGCCTCCTCGGTCATGGGGTACTCCCGCGCCGGCAGCAGGTGCACGCCGTTGAGTTTATCGCCGGAGCGCTGGGTATCCGGATCGAAGGCGCGGATGGATTCGATGCGGTCGTCGAACAGATCCACCCGGTAGGGACGTTCGCTCCCCATGGGGAAGATATCGATCAAGCCGCCGCGCACCGCGTATTCCCCTGGAGTCATCACCTGGGTGACCGATTGATAGGCCGCCTGGGTCAGTTGCCGGCGGAAGGTGGGCAGGTCGAGTCGGTCGCCCACGTCCAACATCAGGCTGTGTGCCCGCAGATAGTCCAGCGGCGGCAAACGATGCATGAGGGTGGTGACGGAGACCAACAGCACGCCCTGTTGCAGTCCGCCCAGACGCGACAGGGTCAACAGGCGCCGGGAGAGGATGTCCTGATGCGGCGAAAACACGTCATAGGGCAAGCTCTCCCAATCGGGAAACGGCAGCAAGGGTGTACGCCCGTCCAACCCGGTATAAAAACGTAATTCATCCTCCCACTGCTGCGCGGATCGGCTGTCACGGGTTATGACCAGCAAGGGCCCTGCGTGGGCGCGTGCCGCCTGCACCGTTGCGAGACCACGACTGCTGCCCAACAGACGCTGCCACCGCTGGGCACGTCCCGGCGTCTGAGGAAGGATCGGGTGCAGTGGGCTCTGTGGTGTCAGTTCCTCCGCCGGGTGGGGCGAAACGTCTGGCGGGTTGGACAGTGGCATGGAGGAGGGATCGAGTCTCGGCGATAAAATTAAGTGGTCCATTGTAGCCTAAATGGGCACGCGGCGGGTGGCATCCGTGGGCCACAATCAAATACTTAGACAATCAAGTTGACAAGGATTAAATAATATTGCTCAATAGGTTATGCCGACTTATTAAATTAAATAAAGGTAGGTATTGGATGAGCCAAGGTCCACGCTACAAAGTTGGTGACACCGTGTTTTACCCTTCCGCCGGAGTCGGGGTGATCGAGGCGGTTGAAGATCTTTTTCTAACGGGCAAACAGGAACGTTGCTTTGTGATCCGCATACACGAATCCCAAGTCACCATTAAAGTTCCCCAGGCCAACATGGCCAACAACGGCATCCGTCCGTTGCTGGAAGGCAAGCGCATCAAAGAACTGTTCAAGGTGTTGTCGGCGGCGAGTCAGCGTCGTGCCACCGGCAATCTGAC
>JAYSOL010000295.1:0-4780 GCA_043723045.1 Gammaproteobacteria bacterium
CTTCCGCGCGCCGCAGGAGGAGGTGATCGCCACCCTCATGGCCGGCGGCGATGCCCTGGTGCTCATGCCCACCGGTGGCGGCAAGTCCTTGTGTTTCCAGATTCCGTCCATCGCACGTGCCGGCACCGGCATCGTGGTGTCGCCGCTCATCGCCCTGATGCAGGACCAGGTGGCGACACTCAAGCAGGCCGGGGTGCGCGCCGCGTTTCTCAATTCCACCCTCGATGCCGGCAGCGCACGCAGCATCGAACAGCAACTGCTGCGCGGCGAGCTTGATCTGTTGTATATCGCCCCCGAGCGGCTGATGCTGGAACGCACCCTCGACCTGCTGGCGCGCTCGACCCTGGCACTGTTCGCCATCGATGAGGCGCACTGCGTTTCGCAGTGGGGGCACGATTTCCGTCCGGAATATATCCAGCTGTCGGTGTTGCACCAGCGTTTCCCCGGGATTCCGCGCATCGCCCTGACCGCCACCGCCGACGAACCCACGCGGCGCGAAATCATCGCGCGCCTCGGGTTGGACCAGGGACGCGTATTCATCAGCGGCTTCGACCGGCCGAACATCCGTTACCGCATCACCCAGTCCACCTCCGGGGGCAGTGCGCGCGAGCAACTGTTGCGCTTCATCCGCGCGGAGCATGCCAGCGATGCCGGCATCGTCTACTGCCTGTCACGCAAGCGCGTGGACGAGGTGGCCGCCTGGCTCGCGAGCCAGGGTCTGGATGCGCTGGCGTATCACGCCGGTCTCAGCGCCGAGGTGCGTGCTCAGCATCAGGCGCGCTTTCTCAACGAGGAGGGTGTCATCATCGTCGCCACCATCGCCTTCGGCATGGGCATCGACAAGCCGAATGTGCGTTTTGTGGCACACTTAAACCTGCCCAAGAGTGTCGAGGCGTATTACCAGGAAACCGGGCGTGCCGGTCGCGACGGCCTTCCGGCGAATGCGTGGATGATCTACGGCCTGCAGGACGTGATCACCCTGCGCCAGATGCTCGAGGCCTCCGATTCCGACGATGCGCACAAGCGCGTCGAGCGCCACAAGCTCGACGCCATGCTCGGTCTGTGCGAGCTCACCACTTGCCGGCGTCAGGCGCTGCTCGCCTATTTCAATGACGCCCTCGATCGCCCCTGCGGTAACTGCGACACCTGCCTCGAACCGCCACAGACCTGGGACGGCAGCGTGCCGGCGCAAAAGGCGCTGTCCTGCGTGCACCGCACCGGCCAGCGCTTCGGCGTGAATTATCTGGTGGACGTGCTGCTCGGCAAGGACGACGAACGCATCCGGCGCTTCGGCCACGACCAGCTCACCACCTTCGGTATCGGCAAGGAGCACAGTCAGCAGGAGTGGCGCGGCCTGTTCCGCCAACTGATCGCCCGCGGCCTGCTGGCCGTGGACCTGGAAGGTCACGGCGGCCTGCGGTTGACCGATGCCTGCCGCGCGGTGTTGCGCGGCGAGCAGCCGCTGATGCTGCGACGCGACGCCCGTCCCGCCCCCGCGGGCAGGACCAAGGCGCGAACCAAAGGCACCGTGCGCAATAACGCCTTCGATAAAGAATCCGACAGCCGCCTGTGGGAGGCCTTACGCCAGCGCCGCAGCGAACTCGCCGCGGAACAGGGCGTGCCGCCCTATGTGGTGTTCCACGACGCCACGCTGACGGAAATGGTGCGCCGCCGACCGCTCACCCTCAGCGAGTTCGCCGCGATTTCCGGCGTGGGCGAACACAAGCTCGATGCCTACGGTGAGGAATTTATCGACGTGATCCAGGCGCACGCGCACACCGGCGATGCGGACGAAGCGGTGAGCGATACCGCGGCCGAGACCCTGCAGCTGTTCCGCTCAGGGCTGGACGTGCCCGCCATTGCCGCGCGCCGTGGGTTGAAGGCGACGACTATCTACAACCATCTCACCCAGGCCATCGCCCGTGGCGAGGTGGACCTGCGCGAGGTGGTGCCCCTGGATGACGCCGAACTGACGTGCGTGCGCGATGCCCTGCGCGTCACCGGCGGCAAGGCGCTCAAGCCGGCGTTCGAAGTGCTGGGCGGACGCTATCCGTACGAGGTATTGCGTTGTGTGCAGGCACAGCGGGTCGAGACGACCTGACGGCCTCGGCGGTTGCTTGATCAAAAGAGGGCGCTGACTGATGCGCGCCAGCATAGGTAGTCGGCCTGTACCGCGGCGCGCAATCCACGGGGGTGACGGTGGGCAGCAGCATGACCTTGGGGTGCGGCAACGCGTCTTCCGGCAGCACGCTGATACGAAAGCCCAAGGGCATGGGATGGTTGCCGCTCGCGAGGTGGGGACATTCATTCAACAGCTGCTGCAGGTGGCGGGTGTTGAGGCAGACCAGCAGGGGAAGCCGGCCGTGGGCGCGTTCGAAGGCCTGGATCAAGCCAAACAGATAGCTGAGCATGTTGCGCGTCTCCTTGCGAGGCGGAGACCCCGTTATAGTCCCTGTGTGTGACAGCGCGATGACACGCCTGAGGTTTGCGCGGTTGTAGCACAGCTCGAAATAGTGCCGTATTGCAGTTGTAGGGTGGGCATCGCCCACCACCCACGGCCGGCGCACGCTGGTGGGCGATGCCCACCCTAGTGTGCCCGACATGGGCATGTACTCGCTATCTGAAAGGAGATAGCCGCAAGCAGTGACGACAAGCGTAGCGAAACCCAAGGTGGAAGCCGTGAGGCCAAGCTGAAAGAAGGGCGTAGCAAAGAGGCGACCGCACGAACAGAAACAGACAGTGAGGCCAGGTGTGGGCGATGAGCGTGCTAGGAAACGCGAAATCCAACCGTCACCGAAAGACGCACTTGGTAGAGTCTGGCGGCACGGCTCGAAAGTACATGTTCTTACTCGGGGAGATCCTGCCAGCGAGAGCAGGCAAGAAGTCAGCAGAAGCCGTAGTAGTGATGATAGCTGCCGAAAGGCAGCCGGTAATAGGTTTTCAGGCTGTCCACCATGCGGCTGGCGCGCACCGCCGCGCGGAATTTGTAGCGCTCCTGCAGGTAGGTTCGGACCACATGCGTGTGGCAGTTGAGAAATCCGTCGCCGCCAAAATGATAAATCATGCGCAGCGCCGCCTGCTCCGCCTCCTCCGCCGTCATGTAGACATCGGCGGGCAGCAGCGGGATGGCGTAGCACACCTTGTCGAGGGAAAACTCCTGCGGCGATGCGCTATCGGGGATGGGCAGGTAGGGGCCGCTGTTGTCGTTGTGGATATAGAACGGCGTCGCCCAGTCCACGGCATTGCGCACGTAGACCGGGCCGCCGGCGCGCTGGATGATGGTCGGTGAACACAGCATCGGCTGCTGGCCCCAGCCGTGCCCGATGAGCACCACCGCGTGCCCGCCCAGTTCGGCGCTGGTCATGGCCAGGGATGACCGGGATCTCGGATTCGATGTAGGGATACAGGCTGGTCTTGATGCGCGGCAGCAAATCCCGGCCGGGCTTGCGGCTCGGTTCACGAAAACTCAACAGCGTGGCGGAATAACCGGCGCTGCGTACCGCCTCCATCATCTGGGAAATCTCCAGGCCGTCGCGGTTCGGCAGGGTGCGCCCGCGCACCATGAAGCGCGTGGCGGACGTGGTGATCTGGGCCGGGTCGTGCGCCGCCAGTCCCTCGCGTTTGCGCAGCGTGCGCAGCGCCATCCAGAAGGTTAAAAACAAAAAAGGCGAGCAATACCGGCTCGCCTTGATGTGTATTTGTTTGTCGCTTATGCCAAGGTGATGTTCTTGGCCTCCTCGTGCGCGCGTTTTTCCTGCTCGCGGATTTCCTCCACTACCGGTTCCATTTCCTTGCGGAACTGGCGGTAAAATTGTCCGGCTTCCTCTTTTTTCAAGATGCGCTCCTTGCCAGTCTTTTTTACGTCCTCCACTAACTTCTGGAGCGGGTTAGAGGCCATGGTACAACTCCTTCGGCGGTGATCGGTGGGGACAGGGTGCGTGTTCCACCGGCTGAAATCTGTTGCATAACATGCGCTTGTTTTTAAATTATAGTCACGTCCGCCCGGTTTTGAGAACGGTTTAATGTGACGCCCGCTTGAATAAATATAAGCCATTGTTTTGTTGAATAATAAAAAACGATGCGGGCGCAGGTTGGATAATAGCAGCCTGGATCCTGGTCAGGCTACAGCGAAAAAGGGGCGCAGCGCCTGGGCGTGTCAGCGGGAGCCGATGCAGCACATCCCGGGTCGGGGCAGGGACCGCCCCGCCGGATTTTTGTTACCATCGCAGGCGCGTCCTAGGCGCGTGATCCCCCCAACGACAGGCAGTCAGGAGGCTACATGTACAGCGGAAATTACTATCAGCTCATGGCGGACTACAACCAGTGGATCAACCAGCGGTTGTATACGGTGTGTGCGGCCTTGTCTGATGAACAACGAAAGTCCGATCGCGGCGCATTCTTCAAGTCCATCCACGGCACATTGAATCACATACTCTGGGGCGACCGTGCCTGGTTGACGCGGTTTAAGGCGCACGACCATCCGCTGGTGCGTATAGGCGAAGAGCTCTACGCCGACTTCGACCAGCTACGCGCCGAACGTGAAGTGATGGATGCGCGGATACAGCAGTGGGCCGGCACACTGCGCGACGACTGGCTGCAACAGCCGTTTACGTTCACCAGCATTGTCGATGGCAAGAGCCGTAGCGGACCAACCTGGGTGTTTGTCACGCAGTTGTTCAATCATCAGACGCATCACCGTGGCCAGGTAACCACGTTGATCAAACAGTACGGGGTTGACCCGGGTGTGACGGATATTCCCTGGATGCCCGGGGCGATTGAT
>JAYSOL010000296.1:0-2148 GCA_043723045.1 Gammaproteobacteria bacterium
CCGGCGCGAGGGTATAGTGCCGATCTCGACTACGACCCCGTGGGAGAGACCGGCCGCCACACGCCGGCGCCGAAGGCGCAAACCGCCCGGAATCGCTCAGGCAAAAGGACCGCGGGGACATTTCGACTCTGGAGAGAGACCGGCGCCATCAGGCGACCACGGTCCACCGACGGGGCTCAAGCTCTCAGGTTCCCGGACAGAGGGGCGACGGATGCTGGCATCCGTCGCCCTTTTTTGTTTTGGAGAATCGCAGCATGACGTATCCCATTTTCGATATCGCCGACGCCGGCAGCCCCAACACGCGCCTACCGAATGCGTCGCGTATGCCGTCGTGGATCCGTCAGGAACTGGGCAAGGGCACGCAATACGCCCATACCGCCGACACGGTGCACGAGCACGGCCTGCATACCGTGTGTGAAGAGGCGCGCTGCCCGAATCGCGGCGAGTGCTGGAGCCGCGGCACGGCGACCTTTATGCTGCTGGGCGACACCTGTACCCGGGCCTGCGGTTTTTGTTCCGTCAAAACCGGCCGCCCCGACAGTGTCGACCAGGACGAGCCGCGCCGTGTGAGTCAGGCGGTGGCGGGCATGGGTCTGCGCTATGTGGTCTTGACCTCGGTGAACCGCGACGACCTGGCGGATGGCGGCGCCGGGATATTTGCCGAGACCCTGCGCCAGTTGCGCGCCCAGGACCCGCACATCGGAGTGGAATTCCTCACGCCTGATTTTCGTAACGTCCAGGCCGAGGCCGTGGCGAGTATTATGAGTGTCCTGGGAGAGCAGCGTGCCGCGAGCATGACTCAGAACCTACGCCTGGTGTGGGGGCATAACGTGGAAACCGTGCCGCGGCTCTACCGTACGGTACGCAAGGGCGCCACCTATGCGCGCAGTCTGGCCCTGCTGGAGCGCGTGGCCTGCCTGCCCGGTGTCGAGGCGAAATCGGCCTTGATGCTTGGCCTGGGCGAAACCCGCGACGAGGTGTTGACGGTTATGCACGACTTGCGTGACGCCGGTGTGCAGCGACTGTCCCTCGGGCAATATCTGCGGCCGACCCGCGACCACTTGCCGGTGCTTGAGTACGTGCACCCCCAGGTGTTTGCCGAGGTCGAGGATGCCGGTCGCGCCTTAGGTTTCGCCTGGATCAAGGCCGGCCCCTTGGTGCGCAGCTCGTATCACGCCGAAGAAATACAAACCGCTGCTGCCAGTAATGCGCCGTGAGGTGCGAGATGGCAGGCATAAAAATTAGGGGATCTGTCAGTGGGCAATAAAACACCGTTGTACGATACGCATGTGAAGTTAGGCGCCAAGATCGTGGATTTTGGCGGCTGGGACATGCCGCTGCATTACGGTTCGCAGCTGGAGGAGCACCACAAGGTGCGCAAGGGCGCCGGCATGTTCGACGTGTCGCACATGAACGTGGTGGACCTCAAGGGCGACAAGGTGCGCGCCTTTCTGCGCATGCTGGTGGCGAACAACGTGGACAAGCTCACGACACCGGGCAAGGCGCTGTACAGCTGCATGCTCAACAGCAAGGGTGGCGTGATCGATGACCTGATCATCTACTTTATGAGCGAACAGTGGTTCCGCGTGGTGATGAATGCCGCGACGCGGGAAAAAGACCTCGCCTGGGTAAACACCGCGGCCAAGGAATTCGGCGGCGTGACGGTGCAACCGCGGCCCGACCTCAGCATCATCGCGGTGCAGGGGCCGTGGGCGCGGGACCGTTTTTATCAGGCCCTGGGCGACAACCTGCGGGACGCCACCCAGGACCTGAAACCGTTCAACGCGGTGAATGTCGGCGAGCTGTTCATCGCCACCACCGGCTATACCGGCGAGGATGGTTTCGAGATCATCCTGCCGGCCAAGGCGGCGCCCTTCACCTGGCAGATGTTGCTCGAAGCGGGTGTGGCCCCCATCGGTCTCGGCGCCCGCGACACCCTGCGCCTTGAGGCGGGCATGGCGCTGTACGGTACGGACATGGATGAGACGACAACTCCTCTGGAGGCCGGCCTGGAATGGACCGTCGGCTGGGAACCGGTGGAACGCAATTTCATGGGGCGTGCGCCCCTGGCAAAACAAAAAGCATCCGGCGTGCCGCGCAAGCTGGTGGGCCTGGTGCTGGAGGACAAGGGCGTATTGCGCAACCACC
>JAYSOL010000297.1:0-11009 GCA_043723045.1 Gammaproteobacteria bacterium
GCCCTTCCTCAAAGTTCAAAGTAATCATCTCCGTTCTGTCACGACACCAGCGCCCTGCGCCGGTGCCATCAACCCCGTAGGGCGGCCACCACCGCATCACCCATGCGCGCGGTACCGACCTGGGTCATGCCATCGGTATAAATATCCGCGGTGCGCAGGCCCTGGTCCAGGACCCGGGATACCGCCTGTTCCACCCGATCCGCCAGTCCTGCCTGCCCCAAAGTGTAACGCAGCAGCATGGCGACGGACAGGATGGTCGCCAGGGGATTGGCCACGCCCTGGCCGGCGATATCCGGCGCCGATCCGTGGATCGGTTCGTACATGCCTTTCTGGTTGGCGTCGAGGGAGGCGGACGGCAGCATGCCGATAGAGCCGGTGAGCATGGCGGCCTCGTCCGACAGAATATCGCCGAACATATTGGTGGTCACGATGACGTCAAACTGCTTGGGCGCGCGCACCAGCTGCATGGCGGCATTGTCGACGTACATATGCGACAGCGCCACGTCCGGATAGTCCTTGCCGACACGAATAACTACTTCGCGCCACAGCTCGGAGACCTCGAGCACGTTGGCCTTGTCCACGGAACACAGCTTTTTACCGCGCTGGCGCGCGATGCCGAAGGCCAGGCGCGCAATGCGCTCGATTTCCGATTCCGCGTACACCAGGGTATTGAAGCCCTGGCGCTCGCCGTTCGCCAGCGTACGGATGCCGCGCGGTTGGCCGAAATAAATGCCGCCGGTGAGTTCGCGCACGATCATGATATCGAGACCGGCCACCACCTCCGGCTTGAGGGTGGAGGCAGCGGCCAGTTGCGGATAGAGGATGGCCGGACGCAGGTTAGCAAACAGCTTGAGCTCCGCGCGCAGACCGAGCAGCGCCTTTTCCGGACGCAGGGCGATGGGCAGGGACTCCCATTTCGGGCCACCCACGGCACCCAACAACACTGCGTCGGCGGCCTTGGCCAGTGTCAGCGTGGAGGCCGGCAACGGGTGCTGATGCAGATCGTAGGCGGCACCCCCCACGGGGGCGCTTTCCATCTCGATCTTCAGGCCGAAATCCCGGCGCAGCGCCTCGAGCACCTTCAGCGCCTCGGCGGTGACTTCCGGACCTATCCCGTCGCCGGGCAGTATGGCAATTTTCTTCGTCATGGGTATCTCTGTTTGCAAAAGTCATTAAGGGTGCATCATGCCAGATTACCGCTACTGGCCGTACGGTGTGCCGGTGTCATCCATCCTGGTTGATGGGCGTTCGGGTCTTCAGCGGCGTGCGAACAACCACGGCGCCTCCTTACGCCGGCGCTCTTCATACGCACGGATGGCATCCACCTGCTGCAGCGTGAGCCCGATATCATCCAACCCCTGAAGCAGACAGTGCTTGCGGAAGGCATCGATCTCGAAGGCATAGTGCTCACCGCTGGGGGTGGTCACGGTCTGCGCGGCGAGGTCCACCGTCAAGCGGTATCCGGCATGCTCAGCGGTTTGCGTGAACAACGTGTCCAGGGTTGCCCGCGGCAACACGATGGGCAGCAAGCCGTTCTTAAACGAGTTGTTATAGAAGATATCCGCATAGCTTGGCGCGATGATGGACCGGATACCGTAATCCAACAGCGCCCACGGCGCATGTTCGCGCGACGAGCCGCAACCGAAATTGTCCCGCGCCAGCAGGATGCTGGCGCCGGCATAACGCGGCTGGTTCAGCACAAAATCCGTATTGATGCGGCGCTGGCGGTGGTCCATGCCCGGCTCGCCCGGATCGAGGTAGCGCCAGTCGTCGAACAGGCTGGGGCCGAAACCGGTGCGCTTGATGGATTTAAGATATTGCTTCGGGATGATGGCGTCGGTGTCCACGTTCACGCGATCCAGCGGCACCACCAGGCCGGTCAATGTTTCAAACTTTTGCATAGATAAACCCTCGAAGAAAACTACGTCATCTCTCGGACATCGACAAAATGCCCGGCGACCGCCGCGGCGGCGGCCATGGCAGGGCTCACCAGATGGGTGCGCCCGCCCGGACCCTGACGACCCTCGAAATTGCGATTCGAGGTGGACGCGCAGCGTTCACCCGGTTCCAGGCGGTCCGCGTTCATCGCCAGGCACATGGAGCATCCCGGCTCGCGCCACTCAAAGCCGGCGTCGAGAAACACCCGGTGCAATCCCTCTTGCTCCGCCTGCGCCTTGACCAGGCCGGACCCCGGCACCACCAGGGCCTGTTTGATGTTTTTCGCAACGCGCCGGCCTTTCACCACCGCCGCCGCGGCGCGCAGATCCTCGATACGCGAGTTGGTGCAGGAACCGATGAAGATCTTATCCAGGGCAATGGCACGGATCGGTGTGCCGGGCTTAAGGTCCATGTACTTGAGCGCATGCTGCATGCTCTCGCGCCGCACCGGATCGGTCTCCTGCTGTGGATCGGGTACCACCCCGCCCACCGCCACCACCATTTCCGGTGAGGTGCCCCAACTCACCTGGGGTTGCAATTCCGCTGCTGGAAAAACCACCTCATGATCGAAGACCGCGTCCACGTCGCTCAGCAATCCGCGCCAGGCGCTGACCGCCTGATCCCACAACGCGCCGGTCGGTGCATAGGTGCGCCCGCGAAAATAGTCGATAGTCTTGTCATCCGCCGCGATCATGCCGGCGCGCGCACCGGCCTCGATGGCCATGTTGCACACCGTCATGCGACCCTCCATGGATAACGCCTGGATGGCGGAACCGGCGAACTCGATGGCACAACCCGTGCCTCCGGCGGTACCGATGCGACCGATGATGGCCAACACGATATCCTTGGCGGACACCCCCGGCGGGATCTCACCCTCCACCCGCACGCGCATATTTTTGGCTTTCTTGAGGATCAGGCATTGGGTCGCCAAGGCATGCTCCACTTCCGACGTGCCGATACCAAAGGCCAAGGCGGCAAAGGCGCCATGGGTGGAGGTGTGGGAATCGCCACACACCACCGTCATGCCCGGTAGGGTAGCGCCCTGCTCCGGGCCGATGACGTGCACGATGCCCTGGCGCGGGTCATTCATACCGAACTCGGTGATACCGAATTCGCGGCAGTTCTCGTCCAGGGTCTGGACCTGCAGACGGGAGATGGGGTCCTGGATCCCCGCGCGTCGGTCCGTGGTGGGTACGTTGTGATCCGCCGTGGCCAGATTGGCGTCTACCCGCCAGGGTTTACGCCCGGCAAGGCGCAGCCCCTCGAAGGCCTGGGGGCTGGTCACCTCGTGCACCAGATGACGATCGATATAAATAAGACAGGTGCCGTCCTCGTTCTGACGTACCACGTGGGCCTCCCACAACTTGTCGTATAACGTTCTTCCCGCCATCACCCGCCCCTCGCCATTGATCTTGCGTGAATACTAGAGAAGGTCTATAAATAACTCAAATTCATATTTATAATATATTCGATTACTAATGGTTATGGATATCGCCGCCCTCCAGGCCTTCGTGGCCATCGCCGACGCCGGCTCGTTTTCACGGGCTGGCGATGCCCTCTTTTTGACCCAGCCGGCCATCAGCAAACGCATCGCCGCGTTGGAAGCGGAGCTGGGCACCCCCTTGTTCGATCGTATCGGTCGTGGGGTGCCACTCAGCCCCGCCGGGGTAGCCCTGCTCGATCAGGCCCGGCGTATTTTGAACGAAGTGGCGGAGGCCAAACGGCGCATCGCCGGCCTTTCCGGTCAGATCAAAGGGCCCCTCACCCTGGGGACCAGTTATCACATCGGCTTGCACCGCCTGCAGCCGGCGTTGAAGGCCTTCAGCCAGCAACATCCGCAGGTCCATCTGGACCTGCGTTTTATGGATTCCGAGGCCGCCTGCCTGGCCGTGGAGAACGGACAGCTGGAACTGGCGATCGTCACCCTGCCGACCCGGCCTGCCGCGTCCCTGCGCTGCGAAGTCCTGTGGGACGATGTCCTGGAGGTGGTGGTGGGCCACGACCACGCCCTGGCGGGCATCTCGGGCATCACCCTCGACGCGTTGACACATTACCCGGCCATACTTCCTGTGGCCGGAACCGCCACGCGGGAAATCATCCTCGCCGGATTGGCACCCATCCGCGAGCGCCTCGACATCGGCACGGAAACGAATTACCTGGACGTGATCAAAATGCTGGTGTCCATTGGGCTGGGCTGGAGCGTGCTGCCCCACACCTTGATTGACGCTGAACTCAAAGTGGTCCAGATTGAAGGAATCAGGATAAATCGCCAACTGGGCAACGTGACCCATGGATCCCGCACCCTGTCCAACGCAGCCCGGGCGATGATCGCCATGGTGAAACAAAACGTATGAAATTCATTCAGTTGATCGAACAGCTCGCGCGGCATGTGGGCACCCACCAGATACCGCTCAACCCCGCGGCCAAGCAGAGGCGGGGCCTAATCGAATCCAGCGCCCTGCATTACGAACTCATCACCCGGATAGTCGCTGCGATCTACACCCGAAACCGCTGTCGCCGGCTCACCGACCCGGTGGAACGCGACGCGACGTTCGAGGCCCTGGCCCCGATACGCCAGGCGGTGCTGCGCGCCGCCAACACCGACGTGGATGCGGCACGCCTGTTGGAGGATCTGTGTGTCTCCATCGCCATGGTGTTCGAACAACTCGATCCGGCCTGTTCCGTGGCCCCACGCGCACCACGCGATCCCCAGGGCACACCGCCGGTGCGCCTCCATCCCCTGCGCCGGCGCAACAAACAATAAGCGTCATCATGCCGGTCGTGGCTTGAGCAGAAAATACGCCACGACGAAGGCCGCCGCCGCGGCCGCCGCGGCGATGGCGAAGGTCACCGCCGGCCCCAGACTCACCCAGGTTTGACCGCTGTAATAACTCCCCACCGCGCCACCGATGCCAAAACTCGCGGAACCGTAAATCGCCTGCCCGCGATGCTGGTGACGTCCGGTAAAGAACCGGTGCACCATCTGCATGGCTATGGCATGAAACGAGCCGAAGGTGGCGGCGTGCAACCCCTGCGCCAGTATCAACACCGAAAGGTACTGCGGGAAATAGCCGATCAGCAGCCAGCGCACGGCCGCGAGAAAAAAACTCGCCAGCAACACCGGCCGCAGGGCCACACGCAGGAGCAGGCGCTGCATGAGGAGAAACACACCGATTTCACACACCACGGCAAACGCCCAGAGCAGGCCGATGACACTCTTGCTGTATCCGTTGGCCTCAAGATAGATCGAGTAAAAGGTGTAGTACGGGCCGTGACTCACCTGCATGAGAAAACACGCCAGGAGAAAGGCGAACACCTCGGGGCGCATGATGGTTTTCAGAAACGGCTGCGGGTGCGCCACGTGCACCTTGAACTCGCTTTCCGGCAAAGACAGGCTGTACAACCAGATGCCCGTCATCAACACCAGCAGGCTGGGCAACACCCACCACGGTCCATGGCGATCGATCATCGCCCCCAGGGCCGCCACGCTGAGAATAAAACCGATGGAGCCCCATAAGCGCACGCGCCCGTAGGCACCGGGCTGGGCGCCGAGGTGGTTCATGGTGCTGACCTCCACCAACGGCAGCGAGGCGTGCCAGAAAAAACTGAACGCCAACATTACCAAAGCCAGCCACCAGAAGTGGGTGCCGAAGAAGACGCCGATAAATACCACGGTGGTGAGCAACGACGACGCCCTGACCACCGACATGCGGCGGGTGCGATGGTCGGCGATCCAGCCCCACACCAGGGGCGCCACGATGCGCGACACCATCAAGAGCGCGATCAGGCTGCCGATGTCTTCCGGACTGAAGCCCACGGATTTCAGATACAGGCCCCAATACGGCACCAGCACGCCGAGGGTCGCGAAATAGAAAAAGTAGAATCCGGAAAGGCGCCAGTAAGGCATCGTCAGATAACACGCCTGGGGTTAACGTTGCTCTAGCGGATGGAATATTGCCGACCAGGAGCGGATCTGGCTATTTAAACATAGCGACATCTATAACGCCTGGTTTGTAGGGTGAGGCGGAGTTTCCACGAACACAATAACGTGCAGTGCCCTGCCTAAGAGCCATTATAATGTGTGTTCGTGCCGCCGAACGGGTGCAACGGGTTTTGTTGCACCCCGAGCTGGAAGCATTGCCCACCCTACATCTACAAGATACTGCCAGGTATCACCGGCGTGGTACGCACGACGTCCGCATTCTGCCCACGGTGGCGCAGCGCATGATCCATCAGCACGATAGCGAGCATGGCCTCGGCGATGGGGGTGGCGCGGATGCCGACACAGGGGTCGTGTCGACCGGTGGTGACGACCTCCACGGCTGCGCCGTTTATATCCACCGTGCGCCCGGGCAGGCGGATGCTGGAGGTGGGCTTGAGGGCGATACTCGCCACGATGTCCTGACCGGTGGAAATGCCACCGAGCACGCCGCCGGCGTGGTTGCTGAGAAAACCCTGGGGCGTGATTTCATCGCGGTGTTCGGTGCCTTTCTGTTCGACGCAGGAGAAACCGGCGCCGATCTCCACCGCCTTCACCGCGTTGATGCACATGAGCGCATGGGCGATATCCGCATCCAAGCGGTCGAATACCGGCTCACCCAGTCCCAGCGGGACATTGCTCGCGACCACGTTGATGCGCGCGCCGATGGAATCCCCCTCCTTGCGCAGGGCGTCCATGTACGCCTCGAGCTCCGCCACCTTGCCGGGGTCGGGGCAGAAAAACGCATTGCGCTCCACCTCGTCCCAATCGAGTTTGTGCATGCGTATCGGACCGAGCTGCGCCAGGTAGCCGCGGATGAGCACGTTGTAACGTTCGCGCAGATATTTCTTGGCGATGGCGCCGGCCGCCACGCGCATGGCGGTCTCGCGCGCCGACGAACGCCCGCCGCCGCGATAATCGCGCAGGCCGTATTTCTGCTGGTAGGTGTAGTCCGCATGACCCGGGCGGAAGCGGTCGGCGATCTTGGAATAATCCTGCGAGCGCTGGTCGGTATTGCGTATCAACAGCCCGATGGGTGCACCGGTGGTGCGTCCCTCGAACACGCCGGACAGGATCTCCACCTCGTCCGCCTCGCGCCGCTGGGTGGTGTGGCGCGACTTGCCCGGCTTGCGCCGGTCGAGATCGTGCTGCAGGTCGCCGGCCGCAAGCGCCATGCCTGGCGGACAGCCATCGACGATGCAGCCGATAGCGGGGCCATGGCTCTCGCCAAAGCTGGTGACGGTAAAGAGTTTGCCTAGGGAATTTCCGGACATGGCGGCATGGTAGTGAATAAACGCGCGCGGCGACAGCTCGCCTGTGCATCAGGTGCTGTGCTGCGTGGAATTCAGAACCCCTCCTTGTGTGCGGTGTTGAGGGCGCCCAACAAGACATGGAACGGGATACGCGAACGCCACTGGCGCACCAACGGCATAAACGGCAGATCCTGTTTGGCGCCAAACTTGTGTGTGCCGGCCACCACCTCCGCGCGCAATGTCTGCAGCGCCTGCGCCAGCTCATGATAGACCGGCAGCTGACTGGCAAACTCCGCGATGCTGGCGTCTTCCTCTTCCGCGCAGCGTATCAGGTCTTCCACCTCGAAGATCGCCTGGTCCAGCAGCTCCAGATAGTCCTTGGTTGTTTTCGGTTGATACATGCCTGCTCCTGAATCCACTGTGATCGCCCAGTTTAACGGGTCGCCAAACGAATATCCACGATGGCCACCCCGGATCAGGGCATGACCTCGACCAGGGTGGCGGACTGCGCAAAGAACCAGGACACGCCGAACCCGGCCATGAACGATCGCGGCACCCGCAGCAGCGGGCTGTCCTCGAAGCGCACGCCGGACAGATCATCATAGCGCGCGAAGGTGCCGAACCAAAAGCCATTGAAGCGCTTGCTCAGCGCCAGCGTCAGGCGTGTGCCGCTGTAACCGGCGCGCGCATCGTAGGCCGGGCGGATGGCCGTGGCAAAGGCCGGATCGACCTGATAGTAATAGTCATGATTCTTCTCACTGGCGTACAGCGGTCCGATAGCCGCACCGAAATTCCATCCACCGTGCGGGCCGATGTCCTTGATATCCAGGTTAAGATGCGGGTTGAACACCCAACCGGCGCTGTTCACGCGGGAAAAATCCGTGGCCAATACTGCACGCAGGGGCAGGCGTAATTGCAAAACTCTGTCCGCGTTGCAGTTGTGCCAGAGGCAGACCTCGAGGGACGGCCCGACCTCGACGGTGGGATCCAGGTCCGGCATGCCGGCGCGCGCCGTGTTTTTCTCGCTCTTGGCCGGTACGCCGGCGTCAAAGCTGAGATCGAGGCTGACGTTCTCCGTGCGCAGCAACCGTCCGTAAATACCGGATCGATCCACCCGCAGGACCTTGCCGCGATAGACTATATAAGGTACCGGCAGGAGATAGCCGCGCTGCTCATCCGAACCGCGATAATCCGGTGCCGTGAGCCCGCCGAAACCGAACCCCAGCTCCCACAACGGTTGTGTCTCGGCGACCGCGGCAAGCGGCCTGCCCATCACCAGCACCAGGGCCAGCGCCCACCCAGATCGCTTCATCTACCTTGCTCTCGTTATCGTCGATGTCGCTGCGGCCGATTAAAACCAGGCCAGTATGCTGGCACAGTGCGCGGTACGCCCCTACGTGTGCCGTTGACCCGCCGCATTGTAACCGGATTCCGCACCCGGGTCATAACCCCACGGCCGGACGGACCTGGCCGCGACGTGCGCAATCAGGAACTGTCACGCCATCATTTACATACAGCGGCATTCGATTATAGTAAAAGCACGGGAGGGTCGACCCCTCTGCCGGGCATTGGATTCCGGTGGCGATCGAAAAATCAGCGGGGCGCCACCGTACCAGCGGCACACAGCGTGAAGCGAGTTATGCAAAAGAAACTCAAAAAAACAGCACGTCGTACGCCGCCCCGTGGCTGGTCGACCTGGCCGAAAGAAAAACTCCTGGACCAGCGTGTCTGCGACCTGGGTCTGCGTATCAACGGCAGCGAAATCAAACCGCGCCTGCGCCAGCTGTACAGCGAACTGGAGCGACGCGGCTTTGTCTTCCGCCCGCACTTCTGGCTGTCGGATGAATGGTACTGCCCGGATGGCGTCCCGGGTGTGGCCATTCCCTTTTACCTGGCGCATCCGCGCCTCAAAAGACTCGAACGCGACTTCATGCTGGAAGTGGAAGGCGGTACGCAGGACGAGTGCATGCGCCTGCTGCGCCACGAGACCGGCCACGCGCTGCTCAACGCCTACCAGTTGCACCGGCGGCGAGACTGGCAGCAGCACTTCGGCAAATCCAGCACCAAGTATCCGGAAACCTATCTGCCCAAGCCCTACAGCAAACGCTTTGTCATGCACCTGGCCAACTGGTACGCCCAGAGTCATCCGCATGAAGACTGGGCCGAGACCTTCGCCGTGTGGCTCAAACCCGGCTCCGACTGGCGCAAGCGCTACCGCGGCTGGCCGGCACTGAAAAAACTCGAATACGTCGACGGCCTGATGAACGAAATTAGCGAGCAGCGTCCACGCATCCGCAATACACGCGAAGAGCTTCCGGTGTACCGCATGCGCACGACCCTGCGCGAATATTACGCCGATAAAGAGGCACGCTACGGCGAAGACAGTCCGGAATTCTTCGATCGTGACCTGCGTAAGCTGTTTTCCGACGCGGAGGAACACCAGCGCAACGAGAAGGCGTCGCGTTATATCCGCCGGGTACGCGTCGAGATCATCAGCATCGTCAGCCGCTGGACAGCGGAGTATGACTACCGCATCAACGAAGTGCTCAAGGAAATGATCGGGCGCTGCGACGAGCTCGGCCTGCGGGTGGTGCGCAGCGACGCGGAAATGAAACCCGAGATGGCCGCCTGTCTCACCATGTTGGTGATGAACAAACTGCACAGCAATGGATTCCACGTATCCCTATGAAAAAACTGCGTGTCATGCTGCTGGTACACTACAGCCTGGTCCCGCCGGAAGACCTGACCGATGCGCAAGATCCGCGCATGGCTACCTACGAGACGGAGTATGACGTCAAGACCGCACTGCTCAAGCTCGGCCACGAAGTGCAGGTGGTCGGCGTGTACGACGATTTGGCACCGATCCGCAGCACCATCGAGGAATGGAAACCACATATCGCCTTCAACCTGCTGGAGGATTTCGCCGGCAACAGCGCGTTCGACTACTACGTGGTGAGTTATCTGGAGATGCTCAAGACCGCCTACACCGGCAGCAATCCCCGCGGCCTGTTGCTGTCGCGCGACAAGGCGTTGTCGAAAAAACTGCTCACCTACCATCACATCAACGTGCCGGATTTCATGGTCTTCCTGTACGGCAAGAAACTCGGCCGTCTGCGGCGTCTGCGCTTCCCCATGATCGTGAAATCCCTGATCGAGGAGGGCTCGGTCGGCATCGCCCAGGCGTCGCACGTGGAGAATGAAGCGCAATTGCGCGAGCGCGTGGTCATGCTGCAGGAGAAGACCCGGGGCGACGTCATTGCCGAACAATATATCGAGGGCCGTGAACTGTACGTCACGCTGCTGGGCAATACGCGCCTCGATGTCCTGCCGTTTCGCGAGCTGGTATTCGACAAAGTCGATGCAGGCCTGCCGCGCATGGCGACCTACAAGGTCAAGTGGGACAAGGAGTATCGCGACCGCTGGGGCATCGATTATCAGTCGGTGCGCAACCTGCCGACGGGCATGACCGAACGCATCACCCGGTTATGCAAGCGCGCCTACCGCATCCTCGACCTGAACGGTTATGCGCGCCTCGATCTGCGCCTGACGCGCGACGGCCAGATCTACATCCTCGAGGCCAATCCCAACCCGGGCATCGCACGCACCGATGAATGCGCCTCGTCGGCACTCAAGGCCGGCATCCACTACGAGGAGCTGATCCAGCGTATACTCAACCTCGGACTCAAGGCCGGCCGGGCGTCACCCATCTGACCGGCCGGCCGGTCAACAGGAACCACCCCATGGCTGAAGACACATTACCCACAGACCGCCAACCCACGCTGCGCGTGGTGCCCATGCCGGCGGACGCCAATGCCTCGGGCGATATCTTCGGCGGCTGG
>JAYSOL010000298.1:0-3112 GCA_043723045.1 Gammaproteobacteria bacterium
CCTGCAATCCAGTTTACGCTCTCGAAACTGAGGTGAGTTGAGTGTGGGCTTGATTTATCCAGTTGCATAGAACCTCCATATCCTTCGGGTGGGACCGACGCGGGATGCGCGCCGGTCAGGGTATATCGCTGTAAGCCTCGTTGCCGTATTGGATGTCGGGCGGTGCCGGGCTTAATGTTTGTTAGACGGGAGAGTGGCATGGTCGTTCCCCGTAGCGGCCACTTTTAAAAGTATGGTTAATAGCGATGAGGGAATACTGGACAACGCAAAGGGTTGCTCGGCATCGCGACGACGACGCTAAAGTTTTTTTAGTGTGGGATAAACGCAAAGGCCTTGTCGTGCACAAACACCAGCTTACAGTCCTCGATATACTGGGCATCGTGAATTCTTCCCCCTTTGATGTAACCCACCTCACCTTTGTTTAAGAAGATTCTGTTGCCATCGGGCACAAGACCGCCCGCGCCCTGGGTATAAAACTGGATGGACATTTCCCCCTCGACGACAACGGTCATATCGTCCCCCGGGTGCGAGTGGGGCGGCTCTTCCGTCCCGGCCCGCCACTGCTCCAGCATCACCTCCACACCATTCGGGTTTCCCGGGTAAGTTGTCCTGACGGTAAACCCGTCCGGTGTATTCGGAGCCGCCACGTGATGGTCCCAAATGGCGCTTGTGGCCGAGGTCACCCTGGTATTGTTACCGGTTTTTGCCTGGGACATGGATCTGCTCCTGTTAAGGTTTTTGTGTGTAAAGATTATAACTGACACGGGCGGCGGTCATAGTGATACAGATTCCCGTGGCTGTTACTTAAAACCTTGCGAATGTAGGGTGGGCATCGCCCACCAGCATAGCCTATCGACGCCCTGTGTGGTGGGCGATGCCCGCCCTACGAAAGACTGTCTTCAGTCATGCTTAGGGTAAGCGTCCAGATATTTATTCGTAACGCAGGGCCTGAATGGGGTTAAGGAGCGCCGCCTTGCGTGCCGGATAAATGCCGAAGGCGATGCCGATGCCGGCGGAGAAGAGGAAGGCAAGCAGCACGGAACCGGCGGAGACGGCGGTGCTCCAGCCGGCGAGTTGCGCCAGCACCAGGGTAATGCCCCAACCCAGGGCGATGCCCGCCAGTCCGCCGGTGACACTCACCACCACCGCCTCCACCAGAAATTGCATGAGGATATCCCGCCGGCGTGCGCCCACCGCCTTGCGCAAGCCGACCTCGCGCGTGCGCTCGGTAACCGACACCAGCATGATATTCATAATGCCGATGCCACCCACCAGCAGGGAGATCGCCGCGATCACCGCCAGCAACATGGACATCGTACGACTGCTTTGGGAAAAAGCCGACTGAATGTCGGCGAGATTACGGATCTGGAAGGCATCCTGTTGCTGCACCGCCGGTACCTTGTGACGCGCGTTCATGAGTTTTAATGTTGCCTCCATCACCGGGTCGAGATCGGCGGGGCTCGCTGCCTCGATGTCGATATAATCGATGTAGTCCTTGCCGAGCAAGCGGTGCATGGCAGTGGACACCGGGATCACCACGACATCGTCCTGATCCCGATAACCGGTCGCGCCCTTGGGCGGTAGAACGCCGATAACCTGGAAATTCACCTTGTTGAGCTTGATCATCTCGCCCACCGGGTTCTGATCGCCGAACAGCTCGCGCACCACCGTCAGCCCGACCACCGCCACACGCGCGCGTCGCTGATTGTCTTCCTCGGTGAAAAAGCGCCCGATCTGAGGTTCGGATGCACGCATATGCGCATATTCCGGCGCCGTGCCCTGTACCAGGGTATTCCAGTTCTTGTTACCGAAGGTGGCGCGCGCGCGTCCCGTGACATTGGGCGCCGCGTCCTTGACGCCGGGTATGTGCTGGCGGATCGCCGCGGCATCATCCACGGTGAGGCGCGACGTCGCCCCCGCCTGCTGCACCACGCCGCCGATGCTCACCGCCCCCGGGCGCAACATCAGCATGTTCGAACCGAGGGAGGCGAGTTGCTCCTCGATGGCCTTCTGCGCACCCGTCCCCAGGGCCATCATGGCGACCACCGCCGCCACGCCGATGAGGATGCCGAGCATCGACAGCAGCGTGCGCACCTTGTTCGCCGTGAGCGAGCGCAGGCCCTGGCGCAGGTGTTCGCCGAGCTCGTTGAACCACCAGCGCTGCGACAGCGCTGCCGCCGTGGCGACGCCCATGACCGGTGCTGCGGGTTCCATTGCGGTGCGCTCGTCGGACTGGATCACGCCATCGCGGATGCTGATGCGCCGGCGCGCCTCCCGCGCCACCTCCTCCTCGTGGGTCACTATTATAATGGTAATGCCCTGACGGTTCAGCGCCCGCAGCAGCGCCAGGATCTCCTTCTGGCTGGCGGTATCGAGGTTGCCCGTGGGTTCGTCGGCGAGAATGATGCGTGGCCGATTGACCAGGGCGCGGGCAATGGCCACGCGTTGCTGTTGTCCGCCGGACAATTCGTTGGTCTTGTGGTGTGCGCGGTCCTGGAGCCCCACCTGGGCGAGCAGCTCGTCGGCGCGCTTGAGATCGAGACCATGGCTCGAATAAATCAGCGGCATGGCCACATTCTCGTCCGCCGCAGTACGCGGCAACAGATTGAACTGCTGGAATACAAATCCGATGGCCTCGCGCCGCAGCACCGCCAGGTCGTCTTCGCCCAGATGGGCGACCTCCCGGCCAAACAGCCGATAAGAACCGGACTCGGGGGTGTCGAGCAGGCCGATGACATGCATGAGGGTGGACTTACCGGAACCGGACGGGCCGGTGATGGCGACGAACTCCCCCGCCGCGATTTTGAGGGACACACCGCGCAAGGCGTAGACCGTTGTCTCGCCCATGGCATAGGTCTTGTGGACGTCCTTGAGCTCGATCATGCCGACTGCCGCGCTAATGCTTTCTGCTGAAGGGCGAGAAGGGGCTGGATCCCGTGCTGTTGGTGGTGCGCAGGCGCACCACCAACAGCCTCTCACCTTCCGTCACGCCCTCCAGCACTTCGATGTGCTTGCCATCGCTGATGCCGGTCTTGATTTCCTTTTCCACCGGTTTGCCGCCTTTCTGCGCTGGGGCCGTGAGCACCAGGGAACGGCCGTCGCGCACCTTGAC
>JAYSOL010000299.1:0-6228 GCA_043723045.1 Gammaproteobacteria bacterium
GGTGGTTGCAGTCCGACACCGTGGAGGCAAGACCATGCAAAAAGATTATTCCCCGCTCTTGTTGTACCCCATGCAGTCCGATGTGAGCTATTTTCGTCCCCGGCAGGACTTTCCCGATCGCGTAGTGTTGGACAGCCCGGCGATTTTTGTCATGACCGATCTGCGGGTCGTCCCGGCGGTCACCATCGAAGCCAACGCGTCCATCCAAGACGCCCTGAAGAAGATGCAGCACGACGGCGTGCGCATGTTGCTCGTGACGGACGCGAATAATCTGGTGCAGGGCCTGATCACCGCCACCGATCTCCAGGGCGAAAAGCCCATGCGTTACCTGGAGCAGGTGGGCGGCCACCACGGCGATATCGAGGTGCGCAACATCATGACACCCCACGAGCGTCTGGAAGTGTTGCGCCTGTCCGATGTGCTGCGGGCCGCGGTGGGTGACATCATCGCCACCCTGCAGCGCGCCGGCCGCCAGCACGCCTTGGTGGTGGACGAGCCACCGGCCGCGCCGGTGGAAATGGTGCGCGGCATTTTCTCCGCCACCCAGATCAGCCGCCAACTGGCCATGCCCGTCGATACCCTCGGACCGGCGCGGACCTTTGCCGAGTTGGAGATGGCGTTGCACGGTTGAGGTTAGGCCTCGCGGTTCTATCCTGCATATATTGGTAGGGTGGGCATCGCCCACCAGCCATCACTTCGGTGATGCACCGATGGTGGGCGATGCCCTGGAAACTGCTCCTGCGTTTCCAGTACTTCCGCCCTCCATGGCGGTCGCCCACCCTACGCGAAGGTTTCACTTCCTCGGCACAGGTTGCGCTATCATGTCGGCATGATAGACACCACACCTATTCATTACTCCATTGTCCCCATGCATCCCGCCGCCCACCTGTTCGAGGTGACGTGCACGGTCAACGCCCCGGATCCCGCCGGCCAGCGTTTCTCCCTGCCGGCCTGGATACCGGGCAGTTACATGATCCGTGAGTTTGCACGCAACATCGTGCAGCTCCGGGCCGAGGCCGCCGGGACCGGGGTCGGTTGTCGCAAGATCGACAAGGACACTTGGCTGTGCGATCCCTGTCGTGGCCCGCTGCGTCTTACCTATCAAGTCTACGCCTGGGATCTGTCGGTGCGGGCCGCGCACCTGGATACGAACCACGGTTATTTCAACGGCACCAGCGTGTTTCTCCTGGCGCACGGACGCGAGCGCCATGGCTGTGTGGTGGACATTCAGCCGCCCGTAGGGGAACGCTACGCGCGCTGGCGCGTGGGCACGGCGCTGACCCGGGCCGCGGCCAAGGCCTATGGCTTCGGAACCTATACGGCCACGGATTACGACGAACTGGTGGATCACCCGGTGGAGATGGGCGAGTTCGCCCTGGCCACCTTCGAGGCCTGCGGCGTGCCGCACGACGTGATCATCAGCGGCCGGCAGCAGGCGGACATGGAGCGCCTCAGCCGCGACCTGCGCGTGATCTGCGAAACCCATATCCGCTTCTTCGGCGAGCCGGCGCCCATGCCGCGTTATGTGTTTCTCATCATGGCGGTGGGCGAGGGCTACGGCGGCCTGGAACACCGCGCCTCCACCAGTCTGCTGTGCAGCCGCAATAATCTGCCGCGCGCGGGGGAGGTCGAGGTGAGCGACGATTACCGCACCTTCTTAGGCCTCGTGAGTCACGAATACTTTCATACCTGGAACGTGAAGCGCATCAAGCCGGCGGCCTTCCTGCCCTACGACCTCAGCCGCGAGGCCTATACGCGCCAGCTGTGGGCGTTCGAAGGCATCACGTCTTATTACGATGACCTGGCCCTGGTGCGCAGTGGCCTGATCACCGTCGATGCCTATCTGCAAGGGGTGGGTGAAACCGCGACGCGCGTGTGGCGCGGCAGCGGGCGTTTCAAGCAGAGCATCACCGACTCCAGCTTCGACGCCTGGACCAAGTTCTACCGGCAGGACGAAAACGCCGTCAATGCCATCGTCAGCTATTACACCAAGGGCTCGCTTGTGGCGCTGGCCTTGGATCTCACCCTCCGGCGCGGCAGCGAGGGACGCAAATCCCTGGACGACGTGATGCGCGCTCTTTGGCAGCGCCACGGCAAAGCAGCGCTGGGGGTGGCGGAGGACGCCATCGAAAAACTCGCGGCGGAAGTATCCGGGTTGGATCTGCGAGGTTTTTTCGATATGGCCTTACGCAGCACCGCGGACCTGCCGCTGGCGGAATTGTTGGCCGATGTGGGCGTGGAGTTCCTGCTGCGCCCGGCGGAGTCGGACAGCGACAAGGGCGGCAAGCCGGCGAAAAAATCCCTCAGTGTCCTGCAGCAGCGCCCGGCCCTCGGCGCGCGTCTGACGGACAATGGCAGCGAGGTGAAACTCGCCGCGGTGTTCGACGCCGGCGCCGCCCAGGCCGCCGGCCTGTCGGCAGGGGATGTGATCGTCGCCCTCGACGGCATCAAGGCCACGCGTGCGAGCCTGGAGAAGCGGCTCAATACCTGTCGCCCCGGCGATCGACTGCAGGTGCATGCCTTCCGGCGCGACGAATTGTTCGAGACCACTCTGTTGCTGATCGCGCCGACTGCGGACACCTGCCAGCTGATCCTCAAGACCGACGCGGAACCGCAGACACTGACGCGGCGGCGTGCCTGGCTCGGCGGTTCGGAGTAGTGTTAAATAAATACAAATAGCCAAGTGGCGCGTGAGTGTATGGGGAAAGTGAAACAGGCAAGACTGGTTGCAGGAAGGAGACATCAACCCACACCAGGTATGGCGCGCACCGTCGGCGTGCTGATACTAACGGCCCTATTGGGCGCCTGCGCCACGCCACCACCGCCCAGGCCGGTGCACGACGAACAGGCCGAAGGCCAACCGCTGCCCTACGAACCGCCGGTGGTGGAGCGCGCGACGCCGCCGGTGCTGCCAGCGGTGGCGCCGCGCGTCGTGGTGCGCGGGGCGCGCAAGATCAAAGTGGTGGCGCTCACCTTCGACGCCTGCTCCACCGCCCAACCCAGTCAGTACGATCCACGCATCACGGCGATACTCCGGGACATGCAGGTGCCGGCGACCCTCTTCCTCGGCGGGAAATGGATGGAAGAGCACCCCGATGAGACGCGTCACCTGGCGTCCTTCGCGCAATTCGAGCTCGGCAATCATACGTTTCTTCATCCGCACATGACCAAGGTGCCGGACGATCGCGTGCGCGAAGAGCTGCAATGGACCCAGGAAATAATGTATACCCTGATCGGCCGGCAGGCGACGTTGTTTCGCGCGCCTTATGGCGAGGTCGACGACCGGGTCGCCAAACTCGTCGCCGAGGCGGGCATGACGACCATCCAGTATGATCTTCCCTCCGGCGATCCAGATGAGCGCGCTACTAAGATGAAACTGGTGGAATACGTGACCAGCGTGGCGAAGAACGGCTCTATCGTGGTGATGCATATCAATGGCAACGGACGACATACCGCCGAGGCCCTGCCGCGCATCATCAAGCGGCTGCGCAAGCGTGGCTTCGAGCTGGTGACGGTGAGTGAGATGCTGCGCCGGCAGGCCGAGGCGGAGGCGAAGGTGGAGGCAAGGGCAAAGGCGAAGCTGAGGGTAAAGTCGAAGTCGAAGTCACGGTGAGTCCATTATTCCATACCAGAATTCGCGCAATCCGCCGCAGGCCTGATAATATTCCGCCATGTCTACCCGTAACGCCTTGCTTCGCCTGCTGTCCGATGGCCACTTTCATTCCGGCACGGACCTGGGGCTATCCCTGGGCGTGAGTCGCGCGGCGGTGTGCAAGACCATCAAATCCCTGGGCGAGACCGGTGTAAACATCCATCGGGTAACCGGTCGCGGCTATCGCCTGGAACAGCCGTTTGCGCCCCTCGACGTGCAACAAATCCTCGCCGAACTCCAGCGCCTCGCGCCGTTGCCGTCGGCCGCCTTCGCCCTTGAGGTCTTGGAAGAAACCGATTCCACCAGTTCCCATCTCCTGCAAGGGACCGTCGACGACAACAACGTGCGCGTCTGCCTGGCGGAGGCCCAGCGCCAGGGACGCGGGCGGCGCGGGCGTCACTGGGTCGCCACACCCTGGCACAACATTCTGTTGTCCATGGCCTGGCGTTTCGAACAGGGGCCGGCGGCGCTCGCGGGCCTGAGTCTCGCCGCCGGCGTCGCGGCCGTGCATGCCTTGCAGGAGTATGGCGTCAGCGGCGTCGGCCTCAAGTGGCCGAACGACCTGCTGTGGCGCGAACGTAAACTCGCCGGCCTGCTGGTGGACATCCGCGGCGAGGCCGCCGGGCCGTGCAGCGCGATAGTGGGTCTCGGGTTGAATGTGTATCTCGACCCCCGCGACGCGGCCACTATCGATCAGCCGTGGGTCGATCTGCATACCATGCTCCAACAAACCATCGACCGTAACCGGCTCGCGGCCCTGTTGATCCATCATTTCACAGAGATGTTTCGCCGCTTCGAGTCCGACGGTTTGGCGGTGTTCCGCAGCGAATGGGAGGCCCATCATTGCTACGCGCAACAGCGCGTATGTTTGTTGCAGGGCGACACGCAGATCGAAGGCGAGGTGCAGGGCATCGATGACAGCGGCGCGTTGCTGATCCGCGATGCCAGCGGCACACTGCGGCGTTTTCACTCCGGCGAGATCAGCCTGCGCGCGGCGGTGTCCCCGTCATGAACCTGCTGGTGGACATGGGCAATACGCGCCTCAAATGGTTGTTGATCGACCCTAGCTGGTTGTTGATCGACCCTAGCTGGGCCGAGGTGCTGGAACGGAATCTGCACTCGGGCGGCGCGCTGTTGCGTGGTACCGACCTCATACGGCAGTTGGACGACGCCTGGAGCAAGCTCGCCGTTCCGCAACGCGTGGTCGTGGCCAGCGTCGCCGGCGCCGAGGCGCAGCAGGGTCTGCAGACCTGGGTACAGCACCACTGGCCCGCGGCGCGGCTGCACTTTGTGGCCGCCGCCGCCGCCCAGCTGGGCGTGAAGAACAGTTACTACGAGCCCGCGCGCCTCGGCAGCGATCGTTGGGCCGCCTTGATCGGCGCGCGTCAGCGGGTGACGGGACCGGTGTGCGTGGTGGACTGCGGCACGGCCATCACCCTCGACGCCCTCGACGCCGCCGGCGAGTTTGTCGGCGGCGTGATCCTGCCGGGCATCGCCCTGGCGCGCCAGGCCCTGCTCGCGCGCGCCGCGGGTATAGACGCGACCGACGGAGATGAGAGCACGTGTTTCGCCCGCAGCACCGCCGACGGCGTGGCCGCCGGCACGCTCTACGGCGCGGTCGGCGCGGTGGAGCGCATCGTGGCGGAATTCGGTTTGCGCCTGGGCAAGGACATGCGTGTGCTGTTGACCGGCGGTGATGCGCCGCGCCTGCGACCGCATCTGCACGCTCGTTTGGCCTATGCCATGGAGGAAGTGCCGGACCTGGTATTGCAGGGTCTGGCGCGTATCGCGGAGTCGCTTAAGTGACGGACGGCGCCTTGGCAAAAAATTTGCGTTGGCTGCTGGCGGTGCTGGTGCTGCTGAACATCGGTCTGCTGATGTGGGGGAGCTGGTATCGGGAAATGCCTGCGGAGGAGGGGCGTACGCCGCTGCCGCCGGTGAACGCCGAGCGCATGATCCCGCTTTCCACGCCGGGCCTGGCGTTGCGCGCACGACCCGCCACACCCAAGCCGGCGCCGGTGGTCAGTGCGCCGGCGGACACGCCGGTGAAGGTCCAGCACTGCGTCAGCATCGGTCCGTTCGAATCCAGCGAGCTGGCGGAACAGAACGGCAGGCGTCTCACGGACGCCAAGATCGCCTATCAGCCGCGCACCGACGCCAACCGTATCGAATCGAGTTACTGGATCTATCTGCCGCGCCTGCCCAGCCGCAAGGCCGCGGAAAACAAACGCAAGGAGCTGACGCGCCTGGGCATCGAGGATCATTTCATCATGCAGGAGCCGGGTATGGAGAATGTGTTGTCTCTCGGCCTGTTCGCGCAACTCGACAACGCCCACCGGCGCATGCAGGAGCTGGAGGGCAAGGGCATCAAGGCAAAACAGGAGACCCGCTACCGTACGCGCACGCTGTACTGGCTGGATATCGCCGCGGAGAAACCCGACGACCTGGTACTGCAGCTGAAGAAACTCGAATGGACGGATGCCGAAATTCAGCAGCGCGCCGCCGCCTGTGGCGAAGAGTCGGCGCGTCCTGTTGCCATTGAGGTGCCGCCCGTGGCGCCTATGCCCCTATAACAT
>JAYSOL010000300.1:0-3873 GCA_043723045.1 Gammaproteobacteria bacterium
GTGAGAGCGGATTCGACGATATCTACGTGATGCCGGCGGCCGGCGATAACGGCACGGGTATCGGCGCCGCCTATTACGTGTATAACTGCATACTCAACAATCCGCGCGGCAGTGTGCACAATGATCCGTATGTCGGTAATAGTTATACCAATGACCAGATAAAGACTGTGTTAGACGAAGCCAAGCTAAAGGCGGAGTGGCAAGAGGATGTGGCGGGCGCCGCGGCGAAGATGCTGCATGCAGGGAAAATTATTGGCTGGTTTCAAGGGCGCATGGAGATAGGTCCGCGTTCCCTCGGCAATCGCAGCATCCTGGCCGATCCGACGCGCGCCGATATGAAGGATAAGGTAAACGCCGAGGTCAAGCATCGCGAGGCCTATCGCCCGTTCGCGCCATCAGTGCCGGCGGAGAGGAGGGAGGAGTTTTTCCTGTCCAAGGTTGAAGCGCCGTTCATGCTCAAGGTGTGCGACGTGCGCCCTGAGATGCGCAGTGTGATTCCCGCCATCACCCATGTGGACGGCAGTGCCCGGCTGCAGACCGTGCGCAAAGAAATCAACCCGCTCTACCACGAACTGTTGACCAAGTTTGGCGAGTTGAGCAAGGTGCCCGTTTTGCTGAATACCAGCTTTAATGTGATGGGCGAGCCAATGGTGGAATCTCCGGTTGATGCCATACGTTGTTTTTATTCCACCGGCCTGGACGCGCTTTTTGTGGGTAACTATTTGCTGCGGAAATAGAATACGCCTTGGGGTGAGTTAACACTGTCGCAGATACTGGCTGCACCGGTTGCCCAGCGTTCCCCGGGGGCGTAGCGATACACAGTTAGACGGAGTCGCGTCAGACATGAAAAAAGTCGCCATGCTGGTTGGTTTGGGTGTTTTCCCGCTGGTGCTTTATCCGAGCTTCTTTCTCATTAGCGTGCTTCCGGATATTGTAGCCGGTGACAAGAGCGTGATTTTTCTCCTTACCTACGAACCGCCCACTGCGTTTCTGCGGCGGGCACTAACCGATTGGTGGTCGTCGTTACCCTTTTCATACGCGCTTGTCTTTCTGGTTATCCTGCCGATGCATATACTCTTCGACCGTTTTGGATTAACCGGCGTTATTCCAAGGTTGCTGTCGATGGCGCTGGTCAGCGGGCTGGTGGCGGTTTTTCTTATACGGCTGGATGGCTGGAGCGCAGGTGTCGTCGTTGTCGGTGGCGTGGTGTTGTCGATGCTGTTTCACTTTAGTGTCTATACGTGGCGCAGGCTGTGGGCGGGTGTTGAACCATGAGCGTCCGAAGGCTTCTTACTATAGTAATGTTGTCGGTGATGGCGACCAGTGCGGTTTCCGCGGCCGACTATATATGGCTGATCGGCGGCGGCGCCTCATTGCAGAGTTCCCAGGGGCAGATAGAGGCGAATGTGAAGTGGGAGCGTGAGGTATTCCTGCGCCAGGCAAAGAATGCGAAACTTAAGATCTTCTACACCGATGGAGACAAACCGGAGAAAGACGTGATCGTCTGGCGCCATCCGGTCGAGGCCGCGGCAACGTTGCAGCCCCTCGCCCGCGTCTTCGACGCGCAAACGCATAACGGCGAGAGCTTTCATAGCCACACCGTTCCAGGCGTTGCAGGCGGTACACGCGCCGATGAGCTGGTCGGGAAACTCAGGAAGGAGTTTACGTTGCCGGCACGCGGCGACCGGGTGTTGTTGGTCTTCTACGGGCACGGGACCTACGAAGGCGATGATGTGGGGCGTAATGCTTTACGCTTGTGGGGCAATACCCTGTTGCCTGCGCGTGACCTGGAGTCGCTGCTTTCGGTTATCGACCCGGATGTGCCGGTGAGATTTGTTCTGCCGCAGTGCTACTCCGGCGGGTTTAAGCGCGTCATGCATCCCCGTGGCGATGACACACGCGAGCTGGTTCGCCACAACCGCTGCGGGTTTATGTCCGTGCCTGAAGACCAGGAATCGGAAGGATGCTCGCCGAGCATCAATGTGGGGGATTTTCGTGACTACAGCACCTACTTCTTCGCTGCGCTGGATGGCCGCTCCCGGTTAGGTGTGAAACTCCCGCAGCCGAACGCGGATCTCGATGGCAATGGCGTGGTAACGCTGCGCGAGGCGCATCTTTACAGTATCGCCGCCGCCGTAAGCACGGATTCGCCGCGATCCACCAGCGAGGTATTTTTGGAGGACTGGCAGCCGTGGTACCTGCGGTGGATAACGTATGGGTCGGAACCGGACAACCTGTATCAACAATTGGCATCGCAGGTGGCCGTCGCCAACTCCCTGCCACCGGCCGGCCGGGCCTTGGTCGACGCGTTGGAACAGGCACGCAGGCAAACCTACAATGAACGTCGTGCCCTGAAGCTGGAGCGTAAAGAGATAAAGAACAGCGTGAAACCGCTGCAGGAGACGCTACGCACCGATCTGTCTGCACGTTGGCCCGAGGCGCTGTACCCCTATACGCTCAACTTCAATAAATTTCTGCAAAACCAGCTTGGCCCGGCACAGGCGTTTATCATGCGCCACGCCGCCTATGCGCCACTGGTGAGCCAGCAGGAACGTATTCTGCAATTGGATACGTCGATCCTCGCGGCGGAGCGCAAGCTGGCGCAGTTCGACAAGATACGCCGGATGCGCAAACTAGCGCGCATACTCGATCAGTTCGGGCGTGTCGCCAGCGAGCAGGAACGTGTCTCATATCAGCGGCTGTTGTCCTGCGAGGAAACACGCTTATGATCGTGGTGTCCGGCTGGCGCCGCGCCATACTGGTTGCATTGACGCTCGCGGCCCTGCTGTCCGGCGGGCTCTATTATTTCATGACACTCCGGTCGGGCCTGGACAGCGTCGCTGCGGTGTTGCCTGAGCTTCCTGCGTCAATAGCGGCGAATATTTTTGTTCAGCCGGATTACCAGAAAATTCCCATACTACCCACGGATTACGCTGTACCCGGACAATACACCCTGGTGATCTTCCATCAGCAAAGCTGTCCCGATTGCCGGCGACTCGATCAGGCACTTGTCGGTTTTCAGGCCCGCCGCCAGGACGTTGCCGTGCGAAAAATCGATCTTGGCGAAAAATGGTCCGCGGACAGCACACTGCGCGATTTCGGCCGGAAAATCTGGTGGACACCCTTCGTGGCTATTTACGGTCCTGACGCCAAACTTATACGCACTGATGATGCAGGAAGACGTGATGGCTGGAAGATGGTCAACAAATGGATAGAATATGAGTCGGCTAAAGATCCGCACTAGCCCCATCGTCCTTGGTGAAATCAGTAACGGTCAGGGATCGTGGTTGTTGACGTCGGTTCGACGGGTGCCGCTGGCGACTGCCGTCGCCGTTTACGCTTGGCGGCGCGGGGAGAGGGATTTAACCGCGTGCACGACTTTGCGCAGGCCGTCCTCGATCTTGAATTTCCAGCGTCGGCGCTGCAACACCACCCAGACGAGGGCATGGTCGTTACGCCCCAGGCTCGACTTGTACTGGGCGTCACCGGCGAGAAAGTCGTAGATTTTTGCGCCCTGTTTCAGGTTGTGTTCGATAGCCAGATAGTGGCAGACGTAGCCCGGGTGCAGGGTATGATTTTTCTCGTACTGGAATCCGCTCTGCAGCGCGTAGACCCAGCCGTTACGGACGAAATTGTAGAGGTAGCCGATGGTTTTCCCGCCCGCCGCAATTTGCAGTAATTGGATTTCGCCGTGCTTGAACCGCGTATCAATCAGGCGGCGGTGAAATGCCTCCCAGTGGCTGTTGGCAAATGACCCGCGCATACCTTTTCCGACCCAGTACGCCTGGTGCAGCTCTTTCATCCGGTCGAAATAAGCGTGCGCCTGTTCCAAGGTGGTGGCGACGTTGAGTGTGAGCGGCCCGGCGGTCTCAT
>JAYSOL010000301.1:0-4645 GCA_043723045.1 Gammaproteobacteria bacterium
CTCCTAGCAGGCGATTACGATGAGTTGTTGAGCGGCGCCCTCGCGTGGCCAAATCCGACTGACGCACAGGATGGCGATCGCATTGACGACCTATGGCACGCGGCCATCAACAGCCGCGGCAAGTATTTCAGCGCATCGAGCCCAACCGAGTTGGCGGACTCGCTCAGTTCGGTACTCAACGACATCGCTGGCAAGACCGGCGCATCGTCCGCAGTGGCGGTAAACGCCGGAACCATCAGTAGCAACAGCTTCGTGTACCAGTCCCGTTTCAACAGCAGCGACTGGACCGGCCATCTGCTGGCCTACCCGATTCTCCCGACAGGCGCGGTAAGCACGACACTCGCCTGGGACGCAGCGCAGGAGCTTGCTGGACAGAATTACAGCGCCAGCGTCGCCGGCGGGCGTCAGATCATCACTTACAAGCCGTCCAACCGCACAGGCATACCGTTTGAGTGGCCCGCCAACCCGGCAGCGCCCACTGCAACCGAGATGGACATTACACAATCCACTTGGCTCAACTACAACCCCGTTACGGCGGCGACGGATACACAAGGCGAGGCGCGCCTTAATTACTTACGCGGGGATGCCAGCAATGAGGGCGCTGTTGGAAACTTATACCGCGCCCGCAACCGCACCTGCAGCTATTCCGGCACAACGCCGGTGCCGTGCGCGGCCGGCACCAACACCGGCGCGCTCGGCGATACCATCAACTCGGCACCGCTATATGTCGCGCGGCCGCCGTTTGGCTACACCGATACGAGCTATGTCGCATTCCGCACCGCCAATGCCAGTCGCACGCCGATGGTCTATGTCGGCGCCAATGACGGCATGCTGCACGGCTTCGACGCTGCTACTGGCGTGGAGAAATTCGCCTATGTGCCCAGCAAGGTCTATTCGAATCTCAGTCGACTAACGGCGCCTAACTATGCGCACCGCTACTTCGTAGACGGCGATCCGGTTGCCGGCGATGTCTTTATCAACTCGCAATGGAAAACAGTGCTGGTGAGCACACTGCGCAAAGGCGGTCAGGGGGTCTTTGCCCTCAATATCACCGACCCCACTGCATTCACCCAATCCACGACCAACGCCGCCAACTTGGCGCTGTGGGAGTTCACCGACGCCAACGACAAGGATCTCGGCTACACCTTCAGTCAGACACAAATCGTCAAAATGGCCAACGGCAAATGGGCCGCGATCTTCGGCAACGGTTACAACAACACCGATGCGGACGGCAATCAGAGCACCACGGGTAACGCCGTGCTCTACATCCTGTACATCGAGGATGGCGCCAGCGGCTGGACAGCCAGCAACTGGGTGAAAATCGACACCGGCGTGGGAATCACCGCCACCAATACCACGCCCAACGGCCTGGCCACCCCCACGGCCGCCGACGTGAACAGCGACGGTATTGTCGACTACATCTATGCCGGCGACCTGCGCGGCAACCTGTGGAAGTTCGACGTGAGCGGCACCAATGCTTCCCAGTGGAACTCACCCACAAACAGAAAAATTCTATACACTGCCAAAGACTCGTCGGGTAATCCACAGCCCATTACCGCACGCCCGACAGTCGGCACTCATCCGACAGGTCTTGCGGGGTATATGGTGTACTTCGGTACCGGCAAGTACCTTGAAACCACCGACGCCACCACGACGGGCGCCACCACGCAAACATTCTATGGCGTGTGGGATGATATCAACGGCCTGTCGAATGTCGCGTCGCCAACACGCTCCAACCTGTTGCAGCAGACCGTGGTCAACACCCAAACCGTGAGCGGCTCCGAGTACCGCGTCATCAGCAATAGTGCCATGGTCTGGAGGGCCGGCTCTCCCGCGCCATCACCCAGCTACGTCGGCTGGTATCTGGATTTACCCACCACCGGCGAGCGCCAGGTGACCAATCCGGTACTGCGTGGCGAACGCATCATCTTCACCACGGTTATACCGTCCGATAACCCATGCAAGGACGGCGGTGACGGCTGGCTGATGGAACTGGCCACCGCCAACGGCGGCCGCCTGGACGTGACACCGTTCGACACCAATAGAGACGGCATATTTGATGCTCGCGATCTGGTGTCGTTTACCGGTTCTGGCGGCCCGGTGGCAACCGGCGGTACGAAGTTTAAGGGTATTCCGTCCGGACCTGTCATCCTGAATGGCGGCCCAGGCCCGACTCCGGCCTGTCTTGGCGGCGAGTGCAAATTCATCTCCGGCTCCGACGGCATTATCAACTCCGTCAACGAGAATCCGGACAACGATGGCTATGTGCGTGAGTCTTGGCGCCAACTGCGCTAAGCGGGCCGACCAACCACCTATTAACTGGAGATAACGACTATGCAGCGGCAACTTATTAATACCCTGGTGGGCGCAGCCATGCTAGCAACCGGCTTCGCCAGCGGTGCGCTGGTGGCACCGGCACTAGCCGCCAACGCGCCCGCCTTTGACCAGTCGGGCGTCATCGGCTGGCTCGACACCAAGACATCGACCAACAACATCGTTATCAGCGATCGCTCGTTTGCCATCGGCAACAATGTGCGTGTGCACACCTCCCAGGGTACGACGGGCTTAAGTGCGTTACGTCCCGGAGTGCGTGTCGGCTTCCGGGGGACCGAGCCCGGCGGCGTAATCACCGATCTTTGGGTGCTGCCTGCCGAGTAAGGAAGGGACACGCAACCCAGACGGGTCACTTCCGACCAAGCCCGAGGAGGACAAGGGGTGATCCTGGGCCGGGTGGCGTCGATGGACGATGCAAGTTGGAGACACGAGTGGCGGCAGGCGATAGTGCCTGGCGCTTAGGCTGTATAACGAATGGAACATCGGTAAATCTAAGGTATACGTCATGAACCCAACCCGCAACACAGGCTTTACGCTGATTGAGCTGATGATCGTCGTTGTGATCATCGGCATCATTGCCGCCTTCGGCTATCCCAACTATACCCGCTATGTCACAGAGACACGGCGCTCCGATGGGCAGATTGCCCTGACCCAGATGGCCGCTATAGAGGAAAAGTTTTTCACCGAGTGCAACACCTACACCACCAACATTACAGCAGCGCGAACCTCCTGCGCAGGTGGACTAGGCTTGAGCACCACATCACCTGGCGGTAACTACATCCTTGTCGCTGCACCCATGCCCGGGGCCGGTTTTACCATCGCGAACAGTTTCTTGTTGACCGCAACACCTATAGGTTCTCAGCTCGCCCGAGACACCGATTGCGGCGCCCTCACGCTCAATACTGTGGGCGTCAAGAGCCAGCTCGGCCCTAACCCCGGCGGCCGTTGCTGGCGCAACTAATCGTAGCGGCGAGGCAGCCTCAGCGCGCGATTGACCGCGCCTGAGGGCGGATGCGATTAGCGCGGCGCCCGCAACTCCCGCGGCACAGGAAAAATCACCCGCTCCACTTCCCCCGCCCGCTCATCGACACGCGTAATCCCCCACTCCCGCAGGCGCGTCACCACCTGCTGCACCAGCACCTCCGGGGCCGACGCGCCGGCAGTCAGGCCGATACGCGTAGCACCCACCAGCCATGCGCGTTGCAAATCATCCGGTCCGTCGATCATGTAACTGCGCGCGCCCTGCCCCTCCGCCACCTCGCGCAGGCGATTGGAGTTGGAGCTGTTGACGGAGCCCACCACCAGCACCACATCGCAGCCCGCCGCTAATTTTCGCACGGCATCCTGACGGTTCTGCGTGGCGTAACAGATATCGTCCTTGCGTGGACCCTGGATCGCGGGGAAGCGTGCACGCAGTGCGGCGATGACCCGCGCCGTATCGTCCACCGACAAGGTGGTCTGGGTCACGTAGGCCAGGTGGTCCGGGTTCTGTACAGTGAGCCTGGCCACGTCGGCCTCGGATTCCACCAGGTACATCCCACCGTTCGCCTGCCCCATGGTGCCTTCCACCTCGGGATGGCCGGCATGACCGATCAACACACACTCCGTGCCGTCCTTGCGGTGACGGATCACCTCCATATGCACCTTGGTCACCAAGGGACAGGTGGCATCGAACACCTTCAGCCCGCGTCGCTCCGCTTCCTGCCGCACCGCTTGGGATATACCGTGGGCGCTGAAGATGACCGTGGCGTCGTCCGGCACTTCGTCCAGCTCTTCGACAAACACCGCCCCTTTGGCCCGCAGGTTGTCCACCACAAAACGATTGTGTACCACCTCATGCCGCACGTAGATGGGCGCGCCAAAACGCGCCAAGGCCTGCTCCACGATCTCGATGGCGCGATCGACACCGGCGCAAAAACCGCGGGGATTGGCAATGACAAGTTGCATGGAAGGGATCAACCGTTGTGGGTCTTAATGGGATGCCGATTATGATCGGATTTGGCGCGCAGGTCTATGCAGGCCGTGTACAGCGCCGCCTGGCTTACACCGACTCCACCGCCAGGATCTCCACGTCGAAACTGAGGTCATGCCCCGCCAGGGGATGGGAAAAATCCACCTGCACGTTGTCTTGATCCACCGCCATGATCATGGCCGGCACCTCCTCACCGGAGGGCAGGGCAAAACCCATGACCATGCCCGGGGCCAAGTCCATGTCCGCGGGGAAATCGGCGCGGGCAAAAACGTGCTGCGCGTCCGGGTCCGCCAGTCCATGCACCTCGCCCGCCGGGATATCAAAGTGACGCTGCTCACC
>JAYSOL010000302.1:0-3092 GCA_043723045.1 Gammaproteobacteria bacterium
GCACGCCGCAGCCCGTCTTGCGCCTCGGCCGCGGCGGCGGCCTCTTCCTGGCGCAAGGTCTCGAGGCGAACCATCAAGCGACCCATGAGTTCACGGCAACCGAAGCCGGCGGCGGCGGACACGTGAAACACCGGGCCCTTCCATTTAAGCGCCTTGACCAGGGCCTGGCCGCGCGCTGCACGTTCGTCTTCCGGCAACAGATCCATTTTGTTGATCACCAGCCAGCGTTCGCGCTTGGCCAACTCGGGGCTGAATTTCTTCAGCTCCTGGGCGATGGTTTTAACCCCCGCCACGGGATCGGCGTCCGGGTCCATGGGCGCAATATCCACCAGGTGCAACAGGATGCGGGTGCGCGCCAGGTGCTTCAAAAACCGTATGCCGAGACCGACGCCTTCGGACGCACCTTCGATCAAGCCGGGGATATCCGCCATGACAAAACTGCGCTGGTTCTCCACCCGCACCACCCCCAGCTGCGGATGTAGGGTGGTGAAGGGATAATCCGCTATCTTGGGGCGCGCCTCGGAGACCGCGCTCAGCAGGGTGGATTTACCGGCATTGGGCAGACCCAGCAGACCCACGTCCGCCAGGACCTGCAGTTCCAACTGCAACTCACGGTGCTCCCCCGGGCCGCCGGGCACGATCTGCTGCGGAGAGCGGTTGGTGCTGGATTTGAAATGGATATTACCCAGGCCGCTACGGCCGCCCTTGGCCACCAGCAGGGTCTCCTCCGGCCGGGTCAGGTCACCGATGACTTCACCGGTATCCGCATCCCGCACCAGGGTGCCCAGGGGAACTTGGATGTATAAATCCTCGCCGCCCTTGCCGTACATCTGCCGGCCATGGCCGCGCTCGCCGTGCTGCGCGCGAAACTGGGTGGAGAAGCGGAAATCCGCCAGGGTGTTGAGGCCGCTGTTGGCGACCAGATAGACACTGCCACCCCGTCCGCCGTCGCCGCCGTCCGGGCCGCCACGGGGGATAAATTTCTCACGCCGGAAGCTGGCGGACCCATCGCCACCGTTGCCCGCCTCCACTTTTATTGTGGCCTCATCGACGAATTTCATTGGTTACCTTGCTACGCCTTCACGGCTAGACGGATATGAATGGGTTCCGGACTACAGGAGTCACCGAACAAATTCCCTCTCCCCCGCGCATTTCGGGGGAGAGGGTTAGGGTGAGGGGGATGTTTATAGATTTTCCCTCACCCTGTCCCTCTCCCCAAGGGAGAGGGAACCTAGTCAGTAGGTCGGGTTCCCCCATGGCCCATAAATGAGGGCCACATTGCGGGGACAAGAGCGCAGCGTAACCCGACATCTCTTCGCGGACATAGTGGGGCCGCGTCGACGCTCGCGCCACGTAGGCTGGGTTTTGTTGGGTTACGCCCTTCGGGCTAACCCAACCTACGAAAGGAGGCCTTTCTCCCCCTCACCCTGACTACCCTGCTAGTGTGGTGTTTCGTCCTCATTAATCAGCGGCCTCAACAAACAAAAAACCCCGCTTCATAACTGAGCGGGGTTTCGGAAAACCGGTGGGCGTTAGAAAACGCGTTTAACTCACCACCACACTGACGGTTTTCCGGCTGCGCGGCCCTTTGATTTCGAACAGCACCTTGCCGTTGGACAGGGCGAACAGGGTGTCGTCCTTGCCGATGCCGACATTGCGGCCCGGATAAAACTTGGTGCCGCGCTGGCGCACCAGAATATTGCCCGCCAACACTTCCTGCCCGGCATAGCGCTTTACGCCCAGACGCTTTGATTCGGAATCGCGACCGTTACGGGAACTGCCGCCTGCTTTTTTATGTGCCATTGCTGTTACCTCTGTTTAGTTCTGACGTGCCGCTTCACTTGCCGATGGCGGTGATTTCGAGCTCGGTGTAGTTCTGCCGATGACCGGCCTGCTTGCGGTGGTGCTTGCGGCGGCGGAACTTGAAGATGCGGATCTTCTCGCCGCGCCCGTGGCCTTTGACGGTCGCCGTGACGGCGGTACCGGCCAAAAGCGGCGTGCCCACTTGCACATTGGCGTCATCGGCTACCATCAATACTTTATCCAGGCTGATGGTGGCACCGGCCTCAACCGGCAGTGTTTCCACGCGCACCACATCGCCCACCGCCACCCGATACTGCTTGCCACCTGTCTCAATAACCGCGTACATGATTGATTCTCCGTGGGAAATACCCACATCCCGCTTGGATGAAAGGCGTGGATTCTAACGATTGCCAGCGCAACTTACAAGTGGAAACCTCTAAAATTTGGGTTTTATGTAGGTTGGGTTATACCCAGAGGGCACGCGAGCCGCGCTAGCGGCGAACCCAACAAAATCATACTGCGCCTTGCCAGCAACCAGGGCTTAAACTAGCATGCCGGGCTCGTTGCCACGACCTGAAAACGACACGACCCATGAATCTCGAGGCCATACTGGCGCTCACCGAGGCAGACCGGCAAGCCGTGGATCGCGAGATCCAGGAGCGGCTGAGTTCCGATGTGGCGCTGATCAACCAGCTGGGCAACTATATTATCAACAGCGGCGGCAAGCGCTTTCGGCCGTTGATCGTACTGCTGGCCAGCCGCGCCTGCGGCTATGATGGCGAGGCGCACATCCGCCTGGCGGCCATCGTCGAGTTCATCCACACCGCCACTTTGCTGCACGATGACGTGGTGGACGGCTCGGAGCTGCGCCGCGGCCAGTCCACGGCCAACGCCGTTTGGGGTAACGAAGCCAGCGTATTGGTAGGCGACTTTCTCTATTCCCGCGCCTTCGAGATGATGGTGACCCTGCGCCACATGCGTGTCATGGATATCCTGTCCAAGGCCACCAACACCATCGCCGAAGGCGAAGTCATGCAACTGCTCAATTGCCATGACCCGGACATCAGTGAACAGCAATACCTGCACGTGATCCGCAGCAAAACCGCCAAGCTGTTCGAGGCGGCGGCGCAACTCGGGGCCGTCATCGGCGGACAGGGCCCGAGCACCGAGGCGGCCCTCGCCGCCTATGGCATGCACCTGGGGACTGCGTTTCAGTTGATCGACGACGTGCTGGATTACCGCGCCGACCGCGCCACCCTGGGTAAAAACATCGGCGACGATCTGGCGGA
>JAYSOL010000303.1:0-3019 GCA_043723045.1 Gammaproteobacteria bacterium
GGGTAAAGATAAAGCAGAGGAAATTCAATACACGGGTCACGCCCTGGTGCGCGGATGTTTCTCCTACCGGTTGGTTTTTGTTTTTCTGGCTCCGCTGACACATCCTGCGGAAGTGGATAGCGCCCGCTTTGCGCCAGCCTGCGACAGGATGAGTTGATGGGGCAATAGAAAGAAAAGCAGTGAACTGCGTGTGGTCCTCAACGACCTCGCTGCAATGCCAGCTGCTCAAACACAAAACCATGCAACACGAGTTGTTCCTCGGATTCCACCAGGATAAATTCGACACCGTGATAGTACACAGTCTGACCGGGCTTATCCAGATTGTCCTCGGCACGGATGCGACGGATGACCGCCGGGATATGTATGTACTTTTCGCTTCCCGCCACCGTCAGTTTAACGGATACCGTCAGGTTATCGCCGATCTCGCCGCAGGCCTCATCCACTCTGATCAGCGAACCGGCCACACTCAAATCGATGATGACGCCCGGCACACGTCCGCGCGCGCCGCTGGTCAGTGTGTCATTCACCAATGAAGCGATCACTTGCACGCTGGCGCGGTAGGCCTTGCGGATGGTCGCCTGCTCGAACTCGCGCGGATAGGCCAGGTGCAGATACGGATAAGGCCGGGTGCAGACGCGCAGGATATCCATTTCAAACGCATACACCATATTGCCCGACAGCAGGCGCAGCATGAGTAGCTGGCTCTCACGCAATAACAGCGGATTGCCACGGGCGCGTGGCGTATGCACGATCAGACTCAGACCGGGCGCATAACCGATCACCTTGACCAGGTAACGCGTATTACTCTGGTCGGAGAAAAGCTGTATTTGAACGGCATCCCCGACCTGCAGTCTGATATCCGGCTCCGCCATTGACCCCCACTCCCTGTTCGTCCGCCATGTTGGACACGTATAACTAAAAGAAGGCAGGATCCGGGCCAAAATGCCATGGCGTGGTCAGATTGAGCACGGCCGCTATGGGCGCCTTATCCCTCGGTGCGCACTGACTCCAGCCTGGCGTCCGGAGGCTATCCGGAGTACTTCACTAGTAAAGTCAGAGTATTAGCGCGATCTGCGTCCGGTACAACACGCGGGTGTCGTTTTGCGGGACTCAATCCAGCGACAGCCCCTGCAAGGAAGCCAGCGCGTTATTATCTGATGCCTGCCGACCCTTCTCCCCGCGGATCACTCGCGGCCTCGACACGCATGGCTTTCTTGTACCACACCACGGCCTGCATATTGCCGTAACCCGCCTCGCGCAATCTTAGGGCATAGCCTTGTGCTTCCAGGGCACGTATCTCCTCCTGACCGAAGGCCGCCGGTTCGTACTCGACCACGTCGGGCAGATACTGATGGTGAAAACGCGGCAGTGCCACCCAATCGCGCACGCTACCGCGTCCGGTGGAAACCTCCAACGCCGCCAGCAACACCATGCTGATGATGCGGCTGCCGCCGGGTGTGCCGAGCACCACCACGGCGTCGGGGGTTTCGAGAAAGGTAGGCGTCATGCTCGACAGCGGGCGCTTGCCGGGGGCGATGGCATTGGCCTGGTTGCCCATCAGGCCATAGGTATTCGCCACACCGGGTTTGGCGACAAAATCATCCATCTCGTTGTTGAGCACCACACCCGTACCCGGCGGCATGAAGCCGGAGCCGAACAGCGTATTGAGACTCAGGGTGACGGCGACACGATTGCCATCGCGATCGATGACGGAGAAGTGCGTGGTCTCGGTGCCCGTGGAGCGCGGCAGCGCGCTGCTACGGGGCACCGGCTCCTGCAGCAGTGTCTTGGCATAGGGCGGACTGATCAGCTTGCGCACATCCATGGCGACGAAATCCGGATCACCGAGGTAGCGCGCGCGATCACGGTAGGCGCGGCGCATGGCCTCGATGATGCGCACATCCCGCTCGCTCTTTGTCAGTGTATCCAGCGGCGGTCCCGCCGCCAGCAGGTTGAGCATCTGCACCAGCACGATGCCGCCGGATGACGGCGGTGCCGCGGAGGTGATGGTCACGCCGCGATAGTGGCCGCGTACGGGCTTACGTTCCACCACTTTATATTTCTTCAGATCGTTGAGGGTCCAGATGCCACCGGCGGCGCGCACCCCCTCCACCAGGCGTTGCGCCGTCTCGCCGGCATAGAATCCATCACGCCCGTGGGCGGCCATGCGCTCCAGGGTGTCCGCCAGCTGCGGCTGGCGCAGGACAAAACCCGGTGCGGGCACAAAGCCATCGTCCAGCAACACCTTGCCGGCATCGGACGTCAGCAGCACCTCGCGTCGGCGCTCGGCCATGGCTTGATATAGCGCGCTCACGGGGAAACCGTCGCGCGCCAACCGTATGGCGGGAGCGAGGCTCTGCGCCAGCGGCAGGCGACCGTAGCGACGGGCGATGCGTGCCAGGGCGGCGGGCGTACCGGGGATGGCGGCGGCCAGGGGACCGTCGAGGGACAAGCGCTCGGCGACCTCGCCGTTTTTATCCAGATACATGTCGGCGCTGGCCGCCAGCGGCGCGCGCTCACGCCCGTCCAGCATGGTCTCGTAGCCATCACTCGCGCGATGCAGTAGCCAGAATCCGCCGCCGCCGAGTCCGGAATTGGCCGGCTCCACCACCGCGAGCGCGGCGGCGATGGCCACGGCCGCATCGAAGGCATTGCCGCCCTTATTAAGGATATCGTGGCCGGCGGCCGTCGCCAGGGGGTGGGCGCTGGCGATGACGGCGGCGGGAGGACGCGGCGGCGGCGCCGCGGCGGTGGTGGCAGCGGCAGCGGGCAACAGAAGCAACAGGAGGAACAGACGAATATGCAAAACCATCACCGAACGATACAAGAGGAAGGCGGTGGGTGCAAAAGGTTTACAGAGTGCGGCGGCAAGCCGTCGCATTTAAGGTTTAGTGCCCTACCTAAGAGCCAGCTAGTACTCCGTCAAATAAGTCTTTCCGTATCGCCAGGAAACTCCCGGACAAGTCCCCTCTCCCCCGTGCACTTCGGGGGAGAGGGTTAGGGTGAGGGGGAATTCTTA
>JAYSOL010000304.1:0-5612 GCA_043723045.1 Gammaproteobacteria bacterium
CCCACGTCCCCCGGCGTGCCGGCGGCCCTGGCGGAACTGACCCTGACCCTGGAATTTAATAACATCGACCAGGTACGCGAGGTCTTTGCCAAACACGGCAAGGACATCGCCTGCATCATCGTCGAGCCGGTAGCAGGCAACATGAACTGCGTGCCGCCGGTACCGGGCTTTCTCGAAGGCCTGCGGGAGGTCTGCAGCCAACATGGTGCGGTGCTGATCTTCGATGAGGTCATGACCGGTTTCCGCGTGGCCTTGGGAGGCGCCCAGGCGCACTACGGCATCAAGCCCGACCTCACCACCCTGGGCAAGGTCATCGGCGGCGGCCTGCCGGTGGCGGCCTTCGGCGGACGCGCCGATATCATGGACCACATCGCCCCGGACGGACCCGTCTACCAGGCGGGCACCCTGTCGGGCAATCCCCTGGCCATGGCTGCGGGACTGGCCATGCTGGATGCCGTCGCTCAACCCGGCTTCCACACCGCCTTGGCTGCCAAAACTACCGCCCTGGTGGACGGTCTGCGGGACGCGGCGAAAAAGGCCGGCATCCCCCTGGCGACCCAGTCCGTGGGCGGTATGTTCGGACTGTTCTTTACCTCGGAAACCCGCATCAGCCGGTTTACGGAGGTGATGGCCTGCGACGTGCAACGGTTCCGCAAATTCTTCCATGGCATGCTCGCCGAAGGCGTCTATCTGGCGCCCTCGGCGTTTGAGGCAGGGTTTTTGTCCGCCGCCCATACGGAGGCGGATATCCAGGCCACGGTGGCAGCAGCGGCCAAGGTGTTTGCAACGCTTGCGGTGGACTGATAAGCGGTCCGCATCCCCGGCATAGCCGTGTGCGCCCCCCTGGAAGCGCTTCATCGCAGTCGCTCCTCGTCATGACAGAAGATAGTAGTTCGTTAGGGTGGGCATCGTTCACCACACGGGGCGTCGATGGTCTTCCGCTGGTGGGCGCTGCCCACACACTCGCTTTAAGTAAGTGCCACTTACACCCGACACATTTACCCTTAAGCGTATGAGGCTTGCACGTAACATCACGCACTTACCGCCGCTTGTTGAACAAAAAAATACTTTGCACGCACGGGGCATTGTTTTTGTTTCTGTCAGGGTTAGCCGCTTGCCTAAGGAGTAGACATATAAGCTTTCGATAATTATACAAAGGGCGAAATGCCGTGTAGGGTTCTTGAACAAGAAAAAATAATCAGCTGTTCCTCTAGGAGGCTCCTTGTCCGAGTTAAGGATAGACCGGCACGTGCACGATGAAGCGCACCTGCGGCGGCCAGACGAATTCGTGTTGCTTGCGCGTACCAGGCCCAACACGACCACGGCATCAGCGGTGGCTGAATCGTCGTCCCCCAAACAATCCAATGACCTCGCCGATGCGACGGCACGGCTGGAACGCTGCATTGACCTGCAGGCCATGGCCATTGCCATGTTGGAAGGCGAACGACGCGCACCGCAGGAACAGGCCGGCGGGGAACTTCTCACCCTGCTCCGGGAAACGATCCGACATCAGCGCATGATCGCCCTGGATTTTCGTACGCTGCAAGCGGAAGTAAGGTGCCTGCGAACCGAGCGGGGCGAGCTAGCCGTAGCGCTACGCGACACGGAGGCCCTGAGTCTCACCGACGAACTCACCGACCTGCCCAACCGGCGCGCCTTTGTTCAGCGCCTGGACCAGGAGCTCAGCCGCAGCCAGCGCACCGGTCAACCCTTGACTATGGTGCTGCTGGACATCGACAACTTCAAAGGGGTCAATGATCGTTACGGCCACTACGTCGGCGACATGATACTGCGCTGTTACGCCCAAAGTATGGTCCGGGAGTTACGCCAACATGACCTGCTGGCCCGCTACGGCGGCGAGGAGTTCGTGCTGCTGCTGCCCGAGACGTCGCTCGACGACGCGCGCAATGCGCTGGTTAAGTTGGGTCGTCGCATCCGGCGCGAACCGCTGAATGCCGGCGATACCTGCATAGACCTGCCAACCTTCTCCGCCGGCATCGCCTGTCTGCGCCCCGGTGAATCCGCGACGGCACTGATCAACCGGGCCGACCAGTCCCTTTACCTGGCCAAGCGCCTGGGCCGGGACCGGGTCGAAACCGACGAATCGCTAGCGACATAGCCGCCAAACTATGTGAAGTGCGGGAGCAAGCTCCCGCATTGCAAAGCGGCGGCTAGCCGCCGCACTCCACATAAAAAAGCCGGGGTTTTATCCCCGGCCTAGGCCCCACCCCGTTGCTGGTCGTTGTGTCGTGGCTCTAACCGGCCACCGACTCAGCGCAATAATCAGCTAGAAAGAATGTATTCAGTACCGTATTTCACCGTCGCCACATGCGGGCGCAGGGTTTCGTCGTTCAGGGCGATGTCCACACCCAGGATCGCGGTCACGTCTTCGTGGTCCCGTACCCCCGGCAGCTCTTCCCGCAGGTAGCTATAATGTGTCTCGTTCATGTAGACCAGGTTCGGCCGCACACCGTGGTGTGTTTCGTAGTTACTCACCAGACTGACTATGAAGCTGAGCATTGCCGTGACTCCTTATTCTTGACCTGGTTACTGGGTGATGGGCCTGTCGCTTTTTGCCTTACCACCCGCCTCGCTGTCAGATACAAGAGCAATAGGCGTGCCATAGTGCCAAGAAACAGATAACTTGTTGTTTTTACAGTATTAGCGCGGGAACCCTAACCCATGGCAGCCGCCACAGATGGTGGCCGTAGACGGGCTCAGTGACGCGCAAGGGCAGACAGAATGTGCCCATTCTTGGAAAAAGGGCGAGGTTACTCTGGCTGCAGAGGGGTAGCGTGGTAGAAAACAGGAGGGGCCCTTGCCCGAACCGGTACCGGTTCGGGCAAGGGGATGAGGATTAATGCAGGCCGGCCATATACTCGGAAACCGCCTTGATTTCAGCGGCGGACAGCTTGAAGGCGATGCGGGTCATGACGCTGCCATCGTTGGCACGCTCACCCGCCTTGAACGCCAGCAACTGCTTCTGGGTATAGGCGGAATGCTGGCCGGACACCCGCGGAAAATGCGGCGGTATGCCGTGGCCGGAGGGGCCGTGGCAGCTCATGCAGGCGGCAATGCCGAATTCCACATTGCCGCCGCGGTACAGGCGCCCACCCTTCTTCAGGGTCTCCGCATCCACCACGGCGGAGCCGGGGCTGGTTTTCTGGCTGGCGTAATAGGCGCCCAGATTCGCCATATCCGCGGGGGACAGGCCGGCGGCCATGCCCAGCATAATGGGGTTATTACGGCCAGACTTGGGATTCTTGTAATCCGCCAGCTGCTTGGCGATATAGGCGGCCTCCTGCCCGGCAAGTTTGGGGAAATCCGGGCTCATGCTGTTGCCGTCCACCCCGTGACAGCCAGCGCAGACCGCCGACTTGGCCTTGCCGGCGACAGCCGAACCTTCGGCCTGGGCCATCACCGCGCTACCGGCCAGCAGGACGCCCAAGGCCAGTGTGAGTATCTTTTTCATAGTTTCCCCTTTGTTACCTGCCCCTGGCAGGGAGTCAATTAATTAACCGGTCGCCGTGACGGAGCGTGTCTGCCAACAATGTTACACTGTGGCACACGGGCCGCCTGGGTTGATTGCCAAGCGTTTGCGGGAAGATGGCCCGAGCAACATGCGATAAAGCCCTGTTGGGGGTGCTGCAAAGTCCCGTTAAGCGCCGCCTTATATACCAAGAGCACGTCCTGAGGTCAATTTGTCTGCCCATCCCCTAGCTGATTATTTCCGCCGCGCGTATTTCGTGTTGAGTGCCCAGAAACCCGCGGACCTGCCGCCGGATACCGGTGCCGAAGTCGCCTTTACCGGGCGCTCCAACGCGGGAAAGTCCAGCGCGATCAACGTCATCACCGACCACCGCGGCCTGGCACGCACCAGCAAAACCCCCGGACGCACCCAGCTGATCAACTTTTTCGCCCTGGACGATGAACATCGCCTGGTGGATCTGCCGGGCTTTGGCTACGCCAAGGTGTCCATAGAGATACGCGATAACTGGCAACGGACGCTGAACGAGTACCTGCAAATCCGCACCAGCCTCACCGGACTGATTCTTATCATGGATATCCGCCACCCCTTGACGCCTTTCGATGTGGAAATGCTCACATGGTGCCGCGAAATGCAGATGCCGGTGCACATCCTCCTCACCAAGGCGGATAAGTTAAGCCGCGGCGCGGCGGCGGCCACTCTGGAAAAAGTGCGCCATTATCTTGCCCAATACCCCTCTACCGCCACGGCCCAGACCTTTTCCGCCCTGAAAAAACAGGGCATCGATGACGCCCGTAAGGTGCTGGCCGAGTGGCTGACGCTGAAGATTTAACGCTGACGCAGCGCCGTGGGAGCAGGCAAAAAAAAGCCCCGGAGACAAGGGGAGAGAGTCCGGGGCTGACAACAAATCCCGAATTTGGGTCGGGACTTCCCCGCTCAGGGAGGAGGAGCGGGTAGGACTTGCGTCCATGCATCCATAGACGGTGGTCTTTCCCGAAAGTTCCGAAACATACCCAATAATCTGAAAAGCGGTTAACTGCTTTTTTTAGGGTTAATGGGCCTCGTCCCAATTGCGCCCGACGCCGATGTCCACCACCAGCGGAACCGCCAGCTGGGCCACGCCGGTCATACAGTCGCGGATCCGGTCCGTGGCCGCGGCCACCCCTTTCGCCTCAACCTCGAACACCAGTTCGTCGTGCACCTGCATGATCATTTTCACATCGTCACCGGAGGTCGTTATCCATCGATCCACCGCCAGCATGGCGAGCTTGATGAGATCGGCGGCGGTGCCCTGCATAGGCGCATTGATGGCGGTGCGTTCCGCGTATTGGCGGCGCGCCTGATTGCTGGCGTTGATCTCCGGCAGATACAGGCGCCGTCCGAATACCGTCTCCACGTAACCCAGCTCATGCGCCTGGGCGCGCGTGCGGTCCATGAAGTCCTTCACCCCCGGGTAACGCGCGAAGTAGAGATTGATGTACTCCTGGGCGGCGGTGCGATCGATCTTGAGCTGCTGCGCCAGGCCGAAGGCTGACATGCCATAGATCAACCCGAAGTTGATGGCCTTGGCGTTGCGCCGCATATCGTCGGTGACATTGTCCGGAGCAACGCCGAACACCTCGGCGGCGGTGGCGCGATGCACGTCCGCCTCCTCGGCGAAGGCGCGCAGCAGGCCGGCATCCTGCGACAGGTGCGCCATGATGCGCAGTTCGATCTGCGAATAGTCCGCCGACAGCATGACGTAGCCGTCTTCCGGCACAAACGCCTGGCGTATGCGCCGGCCCTCCTGGGTGCGCACCGGAATGTTTTGTAGATTGGGATCGGAGGAGGACAAACGCCCGGTGGCGGCCACCGCCTGATGATAGGAGGTGTGCACGCGCCCGCTGTGCGGGCTGATCATCTCCGGCAGCTTGTCGGCGTAGGTGGACTTGAGCTTGGCGATGCCCCGGTGCTCCAGGATCACCTGCGGCAATGGGTAGTCCAGGGCCAGCTCCTGCAACACCTCTTCCGCCGTGGACGGCTGGCCCTTGGGTGTTTTTTTCAACACCGGCAGGCTGAGCTTGCCGAACAGGATCTCCTGTATCTGCATGGGCGACGCCAGATTGAACGGCTGGCCCGCGAGGCT
>JAYSOL010000305.1:0-8845 GCA_043723045.1 Gammaproteobacteria bacterium
AATCGAACCCGCGTCCGTAAGTCCTCTGCCAGCCGGTTCTACATGCGTAGTCTGTCTTTAATTTGACTCACCGTTCTCCGACAGACAGGGGAATCGGCAAGCTGAGCCTGCTTCAATTTAACGCGATGTTAACAGACACAACATCGAGCGATCCTGTGTGATCGACCTCTCAGCCCGGCCCACAGGCGAAACGTAGGTGAGAGGTTAGCAGGGATTAAGCTGCTAAGGCGTAGTTGTCGTCGTTGGCAACTATAACTTTTGCAGTTGGATTTGCGAGGTACTCTGCCCCTCGGCATGCCCCGGAGGTTTCATGACCCACGTCGAAACCGAGTCGCCCCCAGATAAAAACAGATACAAGTGGCAAGGAAAACCATTCGTGCCACCTGACACTGCTTCGGTAGTATAGCCCGAAACGGTGTCAACTGTCTGGAATGATGCGGGCGGATCAGTGGGTTTTCAAGACGCGTTGCAGTTCGCGGCCGGTTTCGCGCTCTTTCAGGGCCTGGCGTTTGTCGTGCTGTTGTTTGCCCTTGGCCAGGCCGATCTCGAGTTTGGCCTTGCCGCGTTTCCAGTAGAGCGCCAGGGGCACGATGGTGTAACCCTTGCGCTCCACCGAGCCGATGAGTTTGCTGATCTCCGCCGCGTGCAGCAGCAATTTGCGCGTGCGCGTCGGATCGGGGTGGATGTGGGTGGAGGCGGAAGTGAGGGGCGAGATGTGCGCGCCGATGAGGAAGACCTCGCCGTTCTTGACGATGACATAACTTTCCTTCAGTTGGGCGCGGCCCTCCCGCATGCTTTTCACCTCCCAACCCTCGAGCGCCAGTCCGGCCTCGAATTTCTGCTCGACGAAATAGTCGTGCCAGGCCTTTTTGTTCTGCGCTATGCTGCTCGAAGTGGACTTTTCCTGTTTTTTACTCATGTAAGCCTGGACGCCAAGGGCGGATTCATCGGTGGCCGCCCCGGCACCCGGGGTCGGACGTTTCGTCTTATAATAACAGGTACCATGGGATTATTTTCACTTATGCCCACCTACCGGACGGGGAATTAATGGCCATAAAAACAACCGTCAAGCCCGTACCGCGCGCGCCCAAGTCCCCGCATGGCCTGTGGTCCACAACGGGGGTGTTTGCCCTGGCGTCCATGGGCTATGTCGTCGGCCTCAATAATATCTGGCAGTTTCCCTACCACGCGGCCCAGTACGGCGGCGGTGCGTTTGTCTTTTTCTATGTGTTGTTCCTGGGCCTGCTCGGCCTGCCCCTGATGATGGCGCAGGTCATGCTGGGACGGCTGGTGCGCATGTCGCCGGTGAATACGGTGGCGACCCTGGTCAAACGGCACCGGCTTTCCCCTCGCTGGGTCGGGTTCGGGTGGTTGGCGGTGGTGACGGGTTTTCTGGTGCTCTCTTACTTCAGTGTGATCGCCGGCTGGACGGTGGCGTACGTGGTGCGTGCGCTCTCCGGCACCCTGTATGGCTTGACCAGCGACGGCGCCGGTGCGGTGTTTTCCTCCCTGGTGCGCGACCCGGAGAAACAACTCTTCTGGCACAGCCTGTTTATTATTATGACCCTGCTGGTGGTGGCGCGCGGCGTGCGCCACGGGCTCGAGCCGGTGATGCGTTACGCGGTACCGCTGATGCTCGGACTGTTCGTCGTGTTGATGATTTATTCGAGCAGCGTTGGCGCGTTGGCGCAGGCGGCGGGCGTGCTGCTGGTACCGGACTTCAATCGATTGACGGGTGATGGCATCCTCACGGCCCTGGGGGATGCCTTCTTCAGTCTTGGTCTCGGAACCGGAGTCATGATGATGTACGGCGCCTACCTGCCGGCGCACGCCTCCGTGGCGCGGGTGTCGGCCCTGGTGGTAGGGGCGGATATACTGGTGGGCATTTTGGCGGGCTTTGTGGTGCTGCCGCTGTTGTTCGATGCCGGCAGTGATCTGGTGGGCGGTGCCGAGTTGGTGTTCCAGGCGGTGGCCGTGGCCTTCGATCCGTTGCCCTTGGGTGGCATGTTGCGTGTGCTGTTTTTTATTCTGCTGGCACTGGTGGCCTGGTTGTCCGCCATCGCCCTGATCGAACCGCTGGTGGCGTGGCTGGTGGAGAGTCGTGAGATCAGCCGTGCCCGCGCCGTGCTCTATTGTGGTGGGGTGCTGTGGCTGCTGGGGCTGATGATGATATTGTCATTCAATTACTGGAAGTTCTCCTTCTCCGTGCTTGGCCAGACAAAATCCCTCGGCCTGCTCGATATCCTGGTGATCCTGACGTCGAATGTCATGCTGCCCATCACTGCGATACTGTCGTCGTTATTTGCCGGCTGGGCGCTGACCAGTGCCATGACGCAAGAGGCCATGGCCTTGCGCTCACCCTGTACCTACGATATCTGGTTATGGCTGGTGCGGGTGGTGGTGCCGCTCAGCCTGTTATTGGTGTTGTTCAATATGCGACTCTTTTTATGACGACGGTGAACAAATCCGCGCTCGTGCCCTACAGTGCGAGCGAGATGTACGCCCTGGTGGCGGACATCGAGGCCTACGGGGAATTTCTGCCGTGGTGCGGCGGCGCGCGCGTGCTGGCGCGGGACGCGGAGACCATCACTGCCGCTATCGACATCGCCTATAGCGGTGTGCACAAGACCTTCACCACCCGCAATCGCGGGGTGCCCGGGGCGGAAATGGAAATGCAGCTGGTGGACGGCCCGTTCAAGCAGTTGCAGGGGTATTGGCATTTTCAGGCCCTCGACACCACGGCGTGTAAGGTGAGTCTGCATCTCGAATTCGAGTTTGCCAACGCGATAATGGGATTGGTGGTGGGCCCGGTATTCAGCGGCATCGCCAATGGTCTGGTGGACAGTTTCCGGCAGCGCGCTGTGGCCTTGTATGGCAAACGTTGAGTCTGTCGGGGTGGGGCTGGTCTGTGTCGAAGTGGTGTACGCCACGACGCAACAACAGACGGTGATCCCGTTGCAGGTGCCGGCGGGGGCCACCCTGGGGGAGGCGATCGTATTGTCGGGCATCGGGCAGCGCCATCCGGAGATCGATCTCGATACTCAGGCCGTCGGCGTGTTCGGCGAGTTGGCGACGCTGGGCAGGGTATTGCGCTGCGGTGAGCGTATCGAGATCTACCGGCCGCTGCTGGCGGATCCGAAGCAGGCGCGGCGCCGGCGGGCCGCGTCGAAAAACAAGCGCACCGGTTGAGGGGTCCGTGGGGGTATCTTTTTCCGCTGGATAGTGGCGCTTAGCTCTGACCGCCGTTGTCCGGTGTCTTTATATTTTGTGGGGTATTTTGCGGGGCGGGATCCCCATCCACCGCCACCACCTCGTCCCCCTTGAAGTGCACGACCAGGTGACGTTGCGTCGGCTTGCGGCCATTCTTGCTCAGGGAATAGAAATAGTCCCAGCGTTCCTGGTGAAACGGGTCGGCGATCAGGGGCGTGCCCAGCAGGAAGACCACCTGGCGTTTGGACATGCCGATCTTCAGGGTCTCCAGCATTTCTGCGCTGATCACATTGCCCTGCTGCACCTCGGGCTTATACAGGGAAACACAGCCGCTCAGCAGGGCGAATAGCACCAGCAGCAGTGGGGCCAGGCGTTGATACGGTATTTTGTCGGACATTTTGGGAATGACGTCGGGTGATTTAAACTGCGGGCATGATATCCCATGTGACGGATTTGGTCACGCCATCCAACCTTCAACCAGGTAGTGCGCATGTCAGACAGTACCGATCTGAAGAAAGCCGGCCTCAAGGCGACCCTGCCGCGGCTTAAAATCCTCAGCATCTTGGAGGCCGCCCAGGTGCGCCATATGTCGGCGGAAGACGTCTACAAGCGCCTGCTCGAGGCCGGCGAGGAGGTGGGTCTGGCCACGGTGTATCGTGTGCTCACCCAGTTCGAAACGGCGGGCCTGGTGATACGCCATAATTTCGAGGGCGGGCGCTCGGTGTTCGAAATGAATCAGGGCCATCATCACGATCACATGGTGTGCGTCGAGTGCGGCAAGGTGTTCGAGTTCTACGACTCGGCCATCGAGGAGCGGCAGCGCCTGGTGGCGGGCAAGGCGGGTTTCGTCATGGAAGAACACTCCCTTTATATCTACGGGATGTGCCAGGGGATGAAAAAGAACGGGGTGTGTTCGAAGAAGTAGTTGTACTATTTTGTAGGGTGGGCATTGCCCACCAAGCGAGGCGTCGATTATCTCCGCTGGTGGGCAATGCCCACCCTACATAAGGCATGCCCCGCCGCCTACCTGAGCTCCAACAGCACCGCCACTTCATCGCAGTTGTTGTACTTGTAGCATTTCACACACACGGTCCAGACTTTTTCCGGTAGCGTGCCCATGGGTACGGTCTGGAAACCGAGCTTATGGAAAAAATCCGGCACATAGGTCAGCGCCATCACCCGGCGCAGGCCGATGGCGCGCGCCTCCGCCACCACCCGCTGCACCAGCAGCCGTCCCAGTCCCCGCCGTTCGTAGGCCTCGTCCACCACCAGGCTGCGCACCTCGCCCAGGTCTTCGGTGAAAATCTCCAGGGCGCCGATGGCCACCACTTTAGAGTCCAGCTCGATGACAAAAAAATCCCGCAGGTGGCGGTAGAGTTCGCTTAAGGTGCGCGGCAGCAGATTGCCCTTGCTGGCGTAGATTTCCAGCAGATGGTGGATGGTGGGTACGTCGGCAATGGCCGCCGCACGAATTTTGGGCACGTCGCCGACCGCGCGCGGGCTCACTGATCCGCTGGGGTGGTGGGTATTCGACGAATCAGGCGGACGCACGGGTCAGCATGTCCGAGGCGAGATCCAGGGTCTGGCGGGTGATTTCGATGCCGCCGAGCATGCGGGCGATTTCCTGCACCCGTTCCTTCTCCGGCAACGGTTGGATGTGGGTGATGGTGACGCCGTTCTGATTGAGCTTGCTGACCTGCAGGTGCTGATGGCCCTGGGACGCCACCTGCGCCAGATGGGTGATGCACAGCACCTGGCGCTGCGCACCCAGGGCGCGCAGCTGCTGGCCGACGATCTCCGCCACGCCGCCGCCGATGCCCACGTCCACCTCGTCGAAGATCAGCGTTGGGATGCGTCCCACCTGGGCCGTGGCCACCTGCAGCGCCAGGCTGATGCGCGACAGCTCGCCGCCGGACGCCACCTTGTTCAGCGGTTTCACCGGCTGCCCCGGATTGGCGCTTACCAGGAACTCCACACGCTCCAGTCCGTGGGCGGAGAGCTCGTCTTTTGCCAACGGTGTGAGATTGACCTCGAAGCGCCCGCCGGGCATGCCCAGTTCCTGCATGAAGTCGCCCACGGCGTGGGCCAGCTGCTGTGCGCCACCGGCGCGCCCGGCGCTGAGTTCGCGTGCGAGTTTCAGGTAGGCAGTTTTCGCCGTGCTCAATTCGCGGTCGAGCTTTTCCAGGTTCACGTCGACGTTTTCGATGTCGTCCAGTTCGGTCGCAAGACGTGCCAGCACCTCCGGCAGCTCTTCCGGCCGCACCTTGTGCTTGCGCCCCAGGTCGTGGGCGGCGGCCAGGCGCTGATCGACCCATTGCAGGCGTTGTGGGTCGAGTTCGAGGTTGTCCAGGTAGTGATGCAGCTCACCCGCCGCCTCGTCCACCTGGATCACGGCGTCGTTCAACAGACTGGATAGCGGTGCCAGCTTGGCATCGAATTCGCTTAACGCCTCGAGTTTGTGCAGGCACTGAGCGAGGAGACGTGAGATGGCCTGTTCGTCGTCGTCGTACAGGGTCTGCACCACGCCCTGCGCGCCTTGCAGCAGTTCGTTGGCGTTGGCCAGTCGTCCGTGTTCCTCCTCCAGCTGCGGCATTTCATCCGCCTGCAGGTCGAGGGCGCGCAGCTCGTTCACTTGGTAGCGCAGCAACTCGACGCGCGCGGCCTGGTGGGCGCCTTCACGGCTCAGGGCGTCGCGCCGTTCCTGCAGGCCCTTGAGCGTGTGGTAACGCCCGGCCAGGGCCTCGACGCTGGCGCTTAAAGCGGCGTAGTCATCCAGCATCTGACGCTGCGCCTCACGCTTCAGCAGGGACTGATGTTCGTGCTGACCGTGGATGTCCACCAGCAGCTCGCCCAGTTCGCGCAGCATCTGCATCGGCACCGGCCGGCCGTTGATATACCCCTTGGACGGTTTGTCGGCCTCGATCACGCGGCGCACGAGACACTCCTGGTCGCCGAACAGGTCGTGCTGCGCCAGCCACTGCGCCGCGTCGTGTTGCGCCGAGAGTTCGAAGCCGGCGGCGATCTCACTGCGCTCGCAGCCATGGCGGATCACGCCGCTTTCGGCGCGCGCCCCCAGCACCAGGGCCAGGGCGTCGATGAGGATGGATTTGCCGGCGCCGGTCTCGCCGGTCAGTACCGTGAGCCCGGCGTGCAGGCTCAGCTCGAGCTTGTGCACGATGGCGAAATCGCGAATGTAGAGATGGTTCAGCACGTCAGAATTTCTCGCCCCAGCGGAGTTTGGCCCGCAGCACATCATAATGATTTCTGTTGCTGGGGTGTACCAGGGTGACCAGCTTGTCGGCGCGCCGCACCCGCACCCGGTCCTTGTCCTGCAGGCTGAAGTTGATCTGTCCGTCCAGGGTCAGGTGTGCGCTCTGGTAACTGGTATGGGTCATGAGGATCTCGATCCGGCTCTCACTGCTCACCGCCAGGGGGCGGTCGCTCAGGGTGTGGGGGCAGATGGGCACCAGCACGATGGCCGGCAGCGTCGGATGCAGAATCGGCCCGCCGGCGGACAAGGCATAGGCGGTGGAGCCGGTGGGGGTGGCGATGATAATACCGTCGGCGCGGGTACTGTTGACGAATTCATTGTCGATGTAGCTTTCGAATTCGATGAGGCGTGCGAGTTGGCCCTTGTTGACCACCACATCGTTGAAGGCATTGGCTGCATGCTGCACCCGGCCCTCGCGCACCACCTCCGCCTGCAGCAGGATGCGCTCTTCCGAGCGGAAATTCCCCTCGAGGATTTCCGTAAGACCCTCGAGCATGGTGTCCCGGGGGATGTCCACCAGGAAACCCAAGCGCCCGAGATTGATACCGATGAGCGGCACCTCGTAGTCCGCCAGATTGCGTGCCACGTTCAGCATCGTGCCGTCACCCCCCACGACGATGGCGATATCCGCGCTTTCACCGATCTCTGCGAGGCTATGGGATTCGGCGGGCGGGCTGTCCATGAGTTCGGCAGTGGCCGCTTCGATCATGACGCGCAAGCGACGGCCGATAAGGAATTCCCGCAACATACGAATGACTTCGCCGACCTTTCTGTCACCGTATTTGCCGAACAGTCCGACGGTCGAGAGGGTGTCTTTATTTATTGTTGAGCTGGCTTGCATAGTTAGGCTTCCGTTTTGACCGAATAAACTATCATGCGTGGGTAGCTCCGCCAATCTTTCGGAGGGAATTCAGGACACACGTGGGCGCGTTGCCCCTGTCCATACCTCACATGCCCACGGGCGCTGCGTTGACAGGGATGCTCCAGGTTGGTAGCTTGATTTCTGGCACTCCTGTACCCAGAGTGCTAAAACTTGCATTAAGCCTCTTCGAAGAACCGCCATGACACTGAATCAGCGCTCAGAACTACTGCTCAAGACATTGATTGAGCGCTATATTATGGACGGTCAGCCGGTGGCCTCCCGCGCCCTGGCCACGCACACCGGGCTGGACCTTAGTCCGGCCACTATCCGCAATGTCATGGCCGATTTGGAGGAGTTGGGGCTGATCCGCTCACCCCATACCTCCGCCGGCCGTATTCCCACGGCCCTCGGCTATCGCGTCTTTGTCGACACCCTGCTCAAGGTGCGCCCCCTGGGGGAGAGTGAAATGCGCCGCATGCAGGGCGAGTTTGCCAACGATTACAACCCCCAGCACCTCATGGAGTCCGCCTCCAGCCTGTTGTCCCAGGTGACCCGCCTGGCCGGCATCGTCACCGTCCCGCGGCAGGAGCAGACGTCCTTACGGCAGATCGAATTCCTGGCGCTGTCCGACCATCGCGTATTGGTGATCCTCGTCACCCAGGATGGACGGGTGCACAACCGCGTCATCACCGCCAACCGGCGCTACTCCGCGGCGGAACTGGTGGAGGCGGCGAACTACTTCAATGACACCTATTCCACCCGCTCCTTGAGCGAGGTGAAGCGCATGCTGCTGCGCGAGATGGAGAAGGACAACGACGCCATGCAGCGCGCCATGGCCACCGCCATGCAGATGGCCCGTGGCCTGTTGACGGATCACGAGGACCAGGAGGCGGATCTGGTGGTCAGCGGCGAGTCCTACCTCATGCAGATCCCGGAACTCGGCAATATCGACAAACTGCGCAAGCTGTTCGATGCCTTCAGCACCAAGCGTGACCTGCTGCATCTGCTGGATCAGAGTCTGCGTGCCGAGGGCATGCAGATCTTTATCGGCGGGGAATCCGGCTATCAGGCCCTGGAGGAGTGCAGTGTGGTGACCGCGCCCTATCGTGTGGATGGTCAGATCGTCGGTACCCTTGGGGTCATCGGCCCCACGCGCATGGCCTATGAGCACGTGATTCCCATTGTGGACATGACGGCGCGCCTTCTGGGCGGGGCATTGAGTGCCCAAAATGCCGGTCCATCGGAGGGCGCCTGACTTGAAAGTCTGGCCAGTGACCCCCAAAATCCTGTAAATTCGCCCGTTGCCCAGTTAAGCCTGATCAAGCCAAAGCCGTTAAGAAAACGAGGGAGTATCATCGCTACATGACTCAAAAGCAGACCAAAGAATCCGACGCCATCCTTGATCCTACCGCAGGCGACGCCCAAGCCGGACAGGCCGGCCCCGAGGGGGCGCCGGCCATCGCCGATCAATCCCATGATGTCGCCGCCCTCCTGGCCGAGAT
>JAYSOL010000306.1:0-7915 GCA_043723045.1 Gammaproteobacteria bacterium
AAAGGCGGCCTTGTTTTTTAACGCATCGACCTGAGGATCGCAATAATGATCAACAGTTCGATAATACTCAACTCTATACTAACTAGCATCGTCTTCTCCAAAGGAGAGGAGCGCGCTTAAATTTATTGGATTACTTTGTACGGCAATGGCTTAGTCGCTCGGGTTATGAATATGAACACGCTGGAAGCATTGCCAATGTTGCCATGCAGCGTGACCGGTGTGGATTCTACCCTTCCGTTAAACATTTTCAAACGGAGACACAACCCGGTGACCACTTGTATTTTTGTGCCAACCCCTCTAACATCCAAGGCATGCGTACCTACACCCTCATTTCACTTCCCCTCTCCCTGGCGGGCCGCCTACTGGCCAGCCTGCGACTGCGTCGCTCACACTAAGTCCTCCTAAGCTGTCGCTGTATTCATCTTAAGGTCCATCTGTAGCGGGCCGTTATGCAAAGATCCGTTGGGGGTTTTGTGAGTCGTCATCACTGTATTTCTATTCTGTTTCCGCTGGTGCGTGATCATCGCAGCCTGCGCCTGAGTCGACTGCCGCGCGACCACTGGGCCTAGCGCGCGTGGCCGCCCAGTGGTCGAAAGTCCGGCCACTTCCGTATCGACTTCACACTCAGGAAAGGAATGCAGAATGAAAACCACGATCAGTCAGAAGTATCGCCCGTTCCCGCCGATTAATCTGCCGGACAGAACCTGGCCGTCTCGGGTCATCCAGTCGCCGCCCACCTGGTGCAGCGTGGATCTGCGCGATGGCAACCAGGCGCTGGTGGAACCCATGGATGTGGAACGAAAATGGCGACTGTTCCGGCAGCTGGTCAACATCGGCTTCAAGCACATCGAGGTGGGTTTCCCCGCCGCCTCGCAAACGGATTTCGACTTCATCCGTTATCTCATCGAAGGGGACCACATCCCCGACGACGTGACGATACAGGTACTCACGCAGTCGCGCCCGGCGCTGATCCGGCGCAGCTTTGATGCATTGCGCGGGGCCAGGCGTGCGATTATGCATCTGTACAATTCCACCTCACCGGTGCAGCGCCGCATCGTCTTCGGCCTCGACCGCACTGGCATCGTGGACATCGCCGTCACCGGGGCCAGCGTGTGCCGCGAGGTCGCCGAGGCCCAGCCGGAGACGGACTGGGTATTCGAGTATTCACCCGAGAGCTTTACCGCCACGGAACTCGAGTTTTCCCTGGAGATCTGTGAGGCGGTGAACGCCATATGGCAGCCCACGCCGCAACGCAAGGTCATACTCAATCTGCCATCCACGGTGGAAATGGCCACGCCCAATGTCTATGCCGACCAGATCGAGTGGTTCGGCCGGCACATCAGCCGGCGCGACAGCGTTACCTTGAGTGTGCACCCACACAACGATCGCGGTTCCGCCAGTGCGGCGGCGGAACTGGCGATGATGGCCGGCGCCGAGCGGGTCGAGGGGACCTTGTTTGGCAACGGTGAGCGCACCGGTAATGTGGACTTGGTAACGTTGGCGCTCAACATGCTCACCCAAGGGTTGGACCCTGGGCTGGATTTTTCCGCCATCCACGAAGTGCGTGCCTGCGCCGAATACTGCAATCGGTTGCCGGTGCACCCGCGTCATCCCTATGCCGGCGAGCTGGTGTTCACCGCGTTTTCCGGCTCACACCAGGACGCCATTAAAAAGGGATTTGCCGCACAACGCGGCGATGCCGTCTGGGAAGTGCCGTATCTGCCCATCGACCCGGTGGACCTTGGGCGCAGTTACGAGTCCATCATTCGCGTGAACAGCCAGTCCGGCAAAGGCGGTGTGGCGTATCTCCTGGAGTACCACCATGGCTTGCGTCTGCCGCGGGGCCTGCAGGTTGAGTTCAGCCGTGTCGTCAAAGGCATCGGCGATGCCAGCGGCAGGGAGCTCAATGCCGAGGATATCTGGGCGGCGTTTCGTGCCGAGTATCTGGACAGAGTGGAGCCCATGTCCTTGGTTGACTATGCGATAACGCGTGCTGCAGTCGGTGGTCAACGCGAGTGCCTGACCGCGCACCTGACGCAGGACGGCCGGGAGGCGCGTATCGTGGGATATGGCAGCGGCCCGGTGGACGCCTTCGTGGACGCGCTGCGCAGCGTGCAAACCGCAGACCTCGATGTGCTTGCCTATGAGGAACATGCGATGGGTGCCGGCGCCGGGGCCCAGGCCGTGGCGTATGTGGAATTGAGTGTCGATGCGCATGGGGAGCCTGTATGGGGTGTAGGCATGCACGCGGATATCGTCAGTGCGACGTTGGCGGCGATCGTGTGCGGGCTGAACCGGCTCACCCAGCGGGGCGTGCAACCGCTGGCGGAAAAAGACACGCTGCAGCGTGGCGTCGCAGGCGGTTAGCACGTTGGCTAACGAGATAACACGGACCCGACACTTGTGCCGGGTCCTTGCCGTCGTAGGTTGGATTGCGCCCTTCGGGCGTAACCCAATAAAACCCCGCCTTTGCTGCGGAAGCACCTTTGCTGCTCCACCCTGTCTGTGAAAAGATGTCGGGTTACGCTGCGCTCTTGTCCCCGCAATGTGGCCCTCATTTATGGGCCATGGGGGAACCCGACCTACAAGACTTTGGCTAAAGCGGCGGCAAGCCGCCGCACTCCATGCCCATGTCAGATTAATCACGCGAGGGCTTGGTCGCGACCCGTTTCTTGCTCTGTATTGCCGGCTGGTTGCCGTCGAGTTGCAGTGCCTCCCAGGCCAGCATGGAGTGTTTGCGCGCGCGTCCCCAGTGATAATCCCCCAGGGTACCGGCGGCACGAATAACCCGATGACACGGAATAAGATAGGCCACCGGGTTTTGCCCAATGGCCGACCCAACGGCGCGCGCGGCGCGCGGCGCGTCGATGGCGGCGGCGATTTCGCCATAGGTGGTAACGGCGCCCGCGGGTATGCGCAGCAAGGCCTCCCAGACTTTAATTTGAAAGTTTGTTCCAGGTACGTAGAGATCGAGCCTCTGCGGCCGCTCCGTGTGCAGGCCCGGAAAAATACGCTCAACAATCGGCCGGGTGACGCGCGGGGATTTGATGAGCTGCGCGTGCGGCCAACGCTGCGCCAGTTCCGCCACGGCCGGTGCCTGTCCATCGGTCAGGAAGGTCAGGCCACACACGCCGCGCTTTGTTACGGCCAACAGGCACTGGCCGAAGGGGCTGTCGTGCACGCCGTAGCGTATCGCAAGGTCGGCTCCTCCCTGACGCAGTTCCCCAGGACTCATGCCGTGGATATTGATCATGAGATCGTGCAGGCGACCGGCGCCGGACAGGCCGGCGGCGAGGCTGGTTTCCAATACCGTGTGGGAGCAGCGCAGCAGCCGTGCGGCGTAGTCGGCGGTGAGGAACTGGGCAAAGCGCTTGGGGCTGATGCCCGCCCAACGTCGAAACAGGCGCTGAAAATGGAACGCACTTAAACCCACACTGGCGGCGATTTCATTCAGGCCGGGCTGGCGCAGGAAGTGTACCTCCAGATAACGGATCGCCTGTTCGATACGCAGGTAGTCGTTGTTCTGCATGTGGGTGGCCGCTGTGTCGAGGTTGACCGATTCTAGCAATTGCCCTGGGGCGATCCACCCGATTCTTGCGCCCGTAGTAAATCTTGCAGGCGATGTGGAGCCCTGCTGCGCGTTGGCCAGCGTCGAACCCATAGGTAGCGGCGAGCCCGGGCCCAGGAGAGGTGAGTGGGTGGGGCGCCCGTTAAGGTGTCGTGAATTGGCTGTCCGTGACCGTCGGGTGCCGCAAACTGGCACTTTTGTCAGGGGTACTCGTGAGGTTTACGGCGATCATAGTAAGTGAGCACAAACACCTATATAACTATTTGATTAGTAATTGGAAATAACTGGGCAATCGGCCATTAACGATGATGCTAGACGCGAAAAATGGCTCAAATATTGCATGATTATCGTCTTGGGGTGTGCCATCAGGAAAGCCGAACAGTGGGTAATATAAAAAAGAAAATTGACGTGAATGACCTGGAAGTGGGCATGCGCGTGACCGACCTCGACCGCCCCTGGCTGGAGACGCCCCTGCTGTTTCAAGACAACGAAATCCGCAGCCAGGAGGAGATAGACGAACTGCGACGCTACTGCAAGTTTGTATATATTTCCGTGCCGTTGCCTGAGACCGCCGAGGTCTCGGCGCCCGCCCGATCGATCCAGCATCGCCCGGCTGCCAAGGGCACTAACGACCAGCATCACCGCGTCGAATTTGACCTGCTTAAAAAGGCGGCAGCGCCGCAGCAGGGCGAGCAGACCTATCCGGATCGGACTACGCTGGAAGAAGAGTTGAGCGCTGCGCGCACAACCCATGCGGAGGCACGTTCGCTCATCACGGCGTTGCTGGAGGATGCGCGCATGCTGAAGAGCCTGGACGTCGTCGCCACCAAGCAGGTCGTTGGCACCCTGGCGGAGAGTGTGTTGCGCAATCCCGATGCATTGCTGTGCCTGATCCAGATGAAGAACAAACACGCGTACACCGCCGAGCACAGCCTGCGTGTCAGCGTGCTGGCCCTGACCCTGGGCCGGCACCTCGGGCTGGATAGCACGGACCTGCAGAATCTGGGAACCGGCGCATTGCTGCACGATATCGGCAAGATGAAACTGCCCCTGGACCTGCTGGACCGGTCGGGCAAGCTGGCGCCGCACGACGTGGACATACTGCAGCACCATGTACCACTGGGTGTTGCGCTGCTGCGCCGGCAACCAGGAATCCCTCAGCCGGCGGTGGACGCGGTGCGCGAACACCACGAACGCTATAACGGTTCGGGATATCCATCCGGCCTCAAAGGCGAGGCCATCGGCAAACTCGGCCAGATCGTCGGGATCGTGGATTATTACGACACCATGACCAGCGATTGGGTGGATCACAGTGCGCTCTCGGGCTATATGGCGATCCGTAAAATTTACGAATTGCGCGACGAGCAATTTCATCACGCCCTGGTGAATCAGTTCATCCAGTGCATGGGCATTTATCCCATTGGCAGTCTGGTCGAGTTGAATACTGGAGAGGTCGGGGTGGTCGTGAGCATGAACCGCCATCGACGGCTGCGCCCGCGGGTGGCCCTGGTGTTACGGCCCAACAATACACCCTATGAAGAAATCAGGATCATCAACCTGATGCACGACCGGGCGGGCGACGGTCGCGTACTGGAGATAGAACGGGCGCTAGAGCCGGGCACCTACGGCATCAAACCGTCCGAATATATGCCGCTGGCGGCGAGGGTCTGATGCGATCCATTACATAAAAAAAGTCTACGCAGCAACCTCATCCTCAGTCCCGGCGTTATGTAGGGTGGGCAATGCCCACCCTACCAAAGACGCGCCTCACACCCGTTCAATCTTGTGCGTCGCGAACAGGTGCTCCAGCCACAGATTGCTGAGGTGTTCCGCCAGTCGATTCTGCGCCAGACGTTCCTGCAGACTGTCATAGTCCGGCATGTCGAGGGGCTGGTCCTGCCACGAGCAGGTGAACACCGCCTTGGTGCGCTTGCCCGTGACCGGGTCCATCTGCCATTGCAGACATTGGGAACACACACCTTTCAACATGCACTGCATGCTGCCGTAGACCGAGCCGGTGGCGGGCGGGTTGGAGGCGAAGCTTTCGCTGAGTTCATTGTGGCGCAGGTCGCGCAGGCGTTGCACCAGACAACCGCTGCCGAGGAAGTAGAGTCTGTCCATGTCTTCCAGCGCGAGCGGTTCGGTGTCGCCGAGTTTGCCGGCGGCATAGGCCTTGAGTGCATCGCGCACGTCGCCGGTGAAACTGCGATCCTGCGGGCGCTGCGGCGTGATCGTGCCGCTGGCGCAGACCCATACGATACGCTCACAGGCGGCCTCAAATTCCGCGTGATGGAACACCTCTTGCGGCGTGCGGAAGGAGGCGAAGAACAATACCTTGTTGCCCGCGGCACGCAGCGCCGGTGCCAGGGCGCGCACGCCGGTGGCGCCCAGGCGATCGGCGACGATCAGCAGGGTCTGGTGTTCCGGCACGTGGGCGTAAGTGCCGGTTGGACCCATGAGCGCTATAGGTTCGCCCGGTTTAAAGGTCGCGGCGATGCGTGAACTGGCGCCGCGTTCGAGCACGATGAGGGTTACGGTCCCCTTGGCCTTGTCCACCTTCGAGCCGGTGATGGCCATGGCCTCGGTCTGCAGACGCGTGCCACCCAGCATGGGCGCCAGGCGTTCATAGTTCTGCAGGCGGTAGATCTGGCCGGGACGGAAGCCTTTGACCGCCATGGGCGCGTGGATTACCAGTTCCACGGCGTTGGCGGCGCAGCGTGTGATGGACTCGAGCCGCGGCTGGAACAGATGCTGCATGCGGCTGCGGAACGTCGCATATTCCCCCTCGCCACCAAGCTCGGAGGCACGCGTACCGAAGGCGGCGACGATTTTTGGATAGGTACGGTAGCCGGAGGCCACGGCCTTGACCACGCTGCCGTTGAACGACGGGTGGGTGTCGCCGATAAAGCTGACGCGCTTGCTGTCCTTGTCGTAGGAGGCGAACGGTCCGAAGTCGGGGGTCTTGCAGTATTTGATGGCCGCCACCGGCACCAGTTTGTCATCGCGTTCCTCGTGTGCCCGGTAGTGACCGGCATCGAGTTCGAAACTGCCGCGGTGTTCGAAGTAGTAAGCGATGTTGGGCTTGGCGCCGGTGGCGACGAAGATGGCGCGCGCCGGCAGCTTTACCTCTTCGGTGCTCTCCACCAGCTTGCCGTCGGCATCGGTGTGCATACGTCGGCACACCAGGGCGCTGACGTGCAAGTAGTCGTCAAGGGATGCGGCCGTGGGGCTGAGGTTGTCGGCGTAGTAGATGCCTTCCTCCATGGCCTTGGTCACTTCCTCGTGATTGCGCTGGTAGGCCGGTGACTCGCTTAAGGGTCGGCGATAGGCGACGGTGACGCCGCCCCATCGCTGCAGCAGCGGGATGAAATTCGCGCGGCGGCTTGAAGCCTTGGCGCGTGCGCGTTCCGCGCGCACCAGTTGGCCGTGGGCGAGAAATTCGTCCAGCACCTGCTTCGATTCCTCGTCCAGTCCCTGGCGCACGTGGGCTGCACTATGGGTGGCGACCAGGGTTTCATAACGGCCCAGGGTTTTTTCCACCTGCGCGATGTAGTACGCCTGCACTTCCGTGGCGGTGTCGATGCCCGTGAGTCCGCCGCCGATCACCACCGCGGGCAGGCGTACCTGCAGGTTTGCGAGACTCGCCTCCTTGGCCGCACCCGTGAGCTGCAGGGCCATGAGGAAGTCGGCCGCCTGACGCATGCCGCGTGCCAGGCTACCGGGTATCGGCAAGGCCTGGGGCAGACCGGCGCCCACGGCGATGGCGACGTGATCGAAACCGAGTTCCCAGGCATCGTCCAGGGTTACCGTGCCGCCGAAGCGCACGCAACCGAATACCTGGAAATACTGACGGCGCGCCAGGGTGAGGTAGATGAGTTTGAGGAAGTTTTTGTCCCAGCGCACGGTGATGCCGTATTCGGCTACGCCGCCGAAGCCCGCCATGATGCGCGTGCCGAGATCCTCCTCCAGTTCCTTGTAGTCATAGACCGGACCCTGCACCAAGGTCTGCGGCAGCGATTCGATCTTGAGGCCGTCCACGCCCACCACGGCAAAGCCCTCCATCAGCAGATGGTGCGCCAGGGTGAAACCCGCCGGGCCCATGCCAGTGACCATGACCTTCAGACCATTGTAGGGCTTCGGCAGCCACTGTTTCGCGCGCAACGGGTTCCAGCGGGTGAGCAGATCGTAAATCTCCACGCCCCAGGGGAGTTGCAGCACGTCTGTCAGGCAGGCGGTCTCGATCTGCGGGATGTTGACCGGTTCCTGCTTCTGGTAAATGCATGACTTCATGCAGTCGTTGCAGATGCGATGGCCGGTGGCCGGACACATGGGGTTGTCTACCATGAT
>JAYSOL010000307.1:0-4434 GCA_043723045.1 Gammaproteobacteria bacterium
GATTTACTGGATCGAGTATCGGCGCTAGCCGTCCGTCGGGCGTGGGGACAGTAGAGTGCGGGGGCTTGCTTTGGCGAAAGCGGCGGCCAGCCGCCGCACTCCGCGGTTAGCGGAAGTCGAAGCGGGTGGAAAACAGAACGCGGGTATGATCGTAGCCGTACGCATCCACATTGGAGTTGTTCAGGCTGTAATTCGCCTCGGCGCGCAGACCCCAGTTGGGCTGCACCTGCCAGTCCCAACCGGCGGCCAGACGTGAATAGTCTTCGCGCCGCGCCATGGCGGACAGGGGGTCTTCGTTAAGATAGTCGCTGCGCTGCAGGCGCAGCGATGCATACGGGGTGTGATTGCGGTAAGGCGTAAAACGACCATCGAGGGTCACGCCGTAGTAGCGTCGGCCGAGCCAACGATAGGCCTCGTCCTTCGCGCTTTCGTCGCCGAGGAAGATGCTGCTCGATACCCGCAGGCGCGACGCGCCGGAAAGCTCGCTGCTCCAGGCGAAGGCCGCCACCGAGTTGGTGGTATCCCACGTGGTCTGATCCAAATAGGCATAATCACCGTACTGTGCCGTGAGGGAAACCAGGTTGCTGGAATCCAGGCGTCGACTCCACCCGAGACCAAAGGCATCGTACTTCAGCGCCCGCTCACCATCGGTACGCAACTCCTGGTGAAATACTGGCAGGGTGAAGCGATCCTGTCCCCAGCCCACCCCCACACCCCCCTGAAGATTGAGTAAACCGGTATCGAAGGACGTCTCGTCGACGCTATCGCCCTGTCCCGTCAGCGGAGTGGCGAACTTGTTGATCAGGACCGGTTGTTCCCCCAGCGTGCCGGGTAACAGCGAAAAAGCGGCGTCTTGCGGCTGCAAGCTGTTTCGGTCAAGCGATATGCCGAATCCGCCGGTCCACTGCAGGGTTTTTTCGTCCGCGGTGCTTTTGGGGTCGCGCCAGGGGTTGGCGTCATCCCACGTCTCCGCACCCCAGGTGGGCACCGCCCAGGCGAGGACCAACAGCGCAGAAACCGTAGCCCATAAATTCTTCATGGGAGTAACACCACCTAGACCGAACGGGTTGAGTAGACAATATTAATGCGTGAGGGCGGTGAATAACAAGGCAACACCGACCCTGCGCGACCAACGGCGCCTTTATCGGCTGTTTTTACCCGGCCAGGCCATCAACAGCAAGGCGCCACCGGCCGCGCCACTCAGCCAGCTGAACAGCGGAACCCCCAGCCAGCCTTGGGCGGCGGCGCCCAGGGCCATGAGCAGGGCGGCGGAAATCACCAGACTGCCACCGGCGATGGCCAACAACAGGCCCCGGTGATGGGCGCGCAGGTCGCGGCGCAATTTCTCCAGATCGGCGGATTTCCAGTGCACGGCCAGCTCGCCGCGACAGCCCTTCTGCAGCAGATCATGCATCAGCAGCGGCAATTCCGGCAGCGCCTGGAACCACTTGGGCATCTCCTTGCGCAGCGCCCGCGCAAAGGCTTGCGGCCCCATTTGGTCCCGCGTCCACGTTTCCAGAAAGGGCTTGGCGGTGTCCCACAGGTTCAGGTCCGGGTACAGGCGCCGGCCCAGGCCCTCGATGTTGAACAACGTCTTCTGCAGCAGGACCAGCTGCGGCTGCACTTCCATATTAAAGCGGCGCGCCGTTTGAAACAGGCGCAGCAACAATCGGCCGAAAGAGATGTCTTTCAGCGGGCGGGCGAAGATCGGCTCACACACCGCACGGATCGCGGCTTCGAATTCGTCCAGGCGCGTATCGGCAGCCACCCAGCCGGCGTGCACATGCGCCTCGGCCACGGTGCGGTAATCGCGGTTGAAGAACCCGAGGAAGTTTTCCGCCAGATAACGTTGGTCGCGCTCGTTCAAGGTGCCCATGATGCCGAAGTCCACGGCGATGTACTGGCCCTGCGGCGACACGAAGATATTGCCGGGGTGCATGTCCGCGTGAAAAAAACCGTCGCGGAAGGCCTGGGTAAAAAAGATCTCGACACCGTCGTGCGCCAGGCGCCGCATGTCGATGCCGGCGTCCTTTAGCCCCTGGATGTTACCGATGGGGATACCGCTCACCCGCTCCATCACCATCACCTCGGTGCGCGTCAGGTCCCAGTGGATCCTGGGCACCACCAGCAGGTTAGAGTCGGCGAAGTTGGCGCGCAATTGACTGGCGTTGGCCGCCTCGCGCATCAGGTCGAGTTCGCCGTGCAGGGTCTTGCTGTATTCATCCACCACCTCCACCGGCCGCAGGCGACGCAGGTCGGGGACAAAGCGCAGGGCCAGGCGCGCCAGGGTGTAGAGCAACTGCAGGTCGCGTTCGATGATGCGCTGGATACCGGGGCGCAGCACCTTCACCGCCACGGTTGTGCCGTCGAGCAGTTCTGCGAAGTGCACCTGGGCCACGGAGGCGCTGGCCACGGGCACCGGCTCAAAATGGCGGAAAAACTTTTCCAGTTTGTCGCCGTAGGCGCGTTCAATGATGGCGATGGCCTCGGCACCGGGAAACGGCGGCACCTGGTCCTGCAGGCGGGCAAGCTCTTCTGCAATGTCGTCCGGCAACATGTCCGGTCGGGTCGACAACATCTGGCCGAACTTCACAAATACCGGGCCGAGATCCTGCAGCGCCTCGCGCAGACGCACGGCACGCGGCTTAGGTTGAGTGCGAAACCAGCGCCACGGCAGCAGGCGCAACCACAAACGGTACGGACGAAACAGGTGCAGCGCGCGCACGAATTCATCCAGATCGTGGCGCACGAAGACGCGGTTGATGTACAGCAGGCGTCCCAACTGACCCAGGGCGATCATGCGTCCTGGGTCCGTTGCAGGCGCGCGATGCGCTGGGTCAAGCGGTCGACGTCGGCGCGCAGGGTGTCCACGGCGTGCAAAAAGGGCTCGACCACCGAGCGCGGCGGGAGATCACGCCGTTCCTCCGTGAGGTATTCGGCCACGTCCTGGCCCAGGGTGGACCCGGCCTGCCGCGTCCAGGCACGGGCATCGCGCATCAGGTTGCCGATGGCATGGGCCGCCACATCGCCGACGACGCGGGACAGCTGTTCCTCCCAGTCGATGTCCAGGCCTTCGAGCACCCGCTGGAAGCGATGCCCCAGCTCCACATCACCGCTGATGGTCAGTTCGCCGGAAAAAAACAGACCCGGCTGGGCGCCCAGACTCAAGCGGGCGAAGGCCGGCAGGCGCCCGGACAAGGTGACATCCGCTGCACCCGCATAGGTGTTGAGTACCCGCAATCCGGCTTCGGAGGGTTGCAGATAAATCGAGGTCGCCACATCGGTAAACGTCAGGCACACCACCCGTCCGTGCAACGCGCCGAGGCCCGCCAGGGTGGGGGGATCCAGACGCAGCACCCGATTGCCGACGTCTTCCAACAATGCCGTAATGAAACCCGCGGCATTCATGCCGGCGACGCCTGCAAGGGACGATCAATATTTTTATAGGGATACATAGCTTGCATTCAAAACCACTCGGATTGCACACACGGCCATCACATTAAAGGAACCTCTGAACCAGGGGAGGCATCCTTTCGTAGGTTGGGTTAGCCCGAAGGGCGTAACCCAACAAAACCCCGCCTACGCGGCGGAAGCGCCGAAGCTGCTCCGCCCTGTCCGCGAAAAAATGTTGGGTTACGCTACGCTAACCCAACCTACGAGACTGTGTAGATACCTCTGTCCTTAGGGAGAGGGGGATTATACGAGGCAACTTAGCACTTTAACCAGGCGGCCACCTGTCTACCTCAAAACTTATAGCCCTTGTGCAGCGCGACGATGCCACCACTCAAATTGAAATAGTGCACGCGCTCGAACCCTGCCTGCTCCATCATGGCCTTCAGCGTTTCCTGATCCGGGTGCTTACGGATGGATTCCGCCAGATAGCGGTAACTGGCCTCGTCGTCCGCTATCAGCCGGCCCATGAGGGGCAGCAGCTTGAACGAATAGACGTCATACAGCTTGTCGAGGCCTGGCAGTATCGGATGAGAAAATTCCAACACCAACAAGCGGCCGCCGGGCTTGAGCACGCGCCACATGGACGCCAGCGCCGCCTCCTTATGCGTCACGTTGCGCAGGCCAAAGGCGATGCTGATGCAGTCAAAGTGATTGTCTGGGAACGGCAGACGCTCGGCATCCGCCTGGACGTAGTCGATATTGCCCACCAGCCCGCGGTCCGCCAGGCGCGTGCGTCCCACGTCCAGCATCGACGCGTTGATATCCGCCATGGTGACGCGGCCCTCGGCGCCGACCAGGCCGGCAAACTGGGCCGCCAGATCGCCGGTGCCCCCGGCCACATCCAGCACCCTTTGACCCGCACGCACCCCGCTCTGGCCGATGGCGAAGCGCTTCCACAGGCGGTGGATGCCGAGGGACATGACATCGTTCATGAGGTCGTATTTGCCCGCGACGGAATGGAACACCTCTCCCACCAGTTTC
>JAYSOL010000308.1:0-3983 GCA_043723045.1 Gammaproteobacteria bacterium
CGCCGAATTCTGCGTACAGTTTCTTTTCGGGGTCGCCTATGACATCAAACGGAAACTTTCCTTGGTACGGTAGCAGCGACTCTTTGGGCGAATGAAAGATGACCACCTCGTGTATACCCGCCGCTTCAATCTCCGGGTTTCTTTTTACAAAAGACTGAAGATGCAAGTTGCATATAGCGCAGCCGGCGAATCTGCGGAATTGCAGATGAATAAATTTTGATTTTTCATTCGGTATGGCGACCTCGGCGCCGTGTATGTTCATGAGCGTCAACGGTGGTGCAACGTCACCAGCTTTAAACTTTTCCGCTGGAGTGGCCGCTATCCATGCAACGGCTAAAACACCAACCAGGACTCCCAAACCTATCAATATTTTCTTTTTCATCTTCATTTCTCCATTATCTATTTTAAGAGTGGGTAGTGTGTAGCCTGGATGGAGCGTAGCGCAATCCGGGGAGCTGACGCCACTACCCACCGTTTTCCCGCATTTCGCTGCGCGATGGACAGGATGCCCGAGTGCCGCGAAGCTCATGGATGCGCGAGAGCGGTCTCCATGCGGGCTACTTTATGGCCCGGGTTTTCCGCTCGGCTTCAAGAACTTGCGCAACTGCCCGAGCAACTGTTCATCGTCCCATTCGCGGCCACCGACGGCGCGGTGGGTCATTATGCCGCGCGGGTCGATAACAAATGTCGTAGGCAGGCCGATTACCGGATATTTTTTGACGACCGACCCGTCGGTATCGAGCAGCAACTGAAACGTTACCGGGTATTGTCCGGTGAACTCAAAAACCTGGTCCTCGCTTTCGCCCACATTGACGGCCAGCAGCACGATGTTTTCGCCCTGCACTTTTTTATGCGCACGTTCCATCGAGGGCATTTCGTAACGGCATGGCGGACACCATGTCGCCCAGAAGTTAAGTACCACGATCTTGCCGCGATAATCAGACAGCCAATGAGTCTTGCCGTCGTCGCCCTGCAACGTGAATTCCGGCGCGGCGAATGGTTTCGGCAGCGGCTGCAGTGTTTGCGCCGCATCGTTGCCGGCGGCCTGCGCCAAGCTCAGCATGAACCACAGGGATAAACCGGCGTAGCGGAGGGACTGACGGCCCGGCGACTTCATGGCGCATCCGGTTGCGGATGAATGTCCGGCGCGCAACGTACGCCATTCAGGCGCGCCGTGCGGCGTTCACCGTTCTGTCGCCAGACAACGTCGAGCTCGAATTGCGTGTCGGGCGCCAGACCGAATACCGACATCCCCCAATTATAATCGCCCGGGCCGTAAACTTGGCGGGTCGGTAGCAGCGCCCACTCGAAGGCCAGTTGTGCCGCCTGCGGGGCGCGTCGCCCGATCCAGATCTTTTTCCAGTCTTCCCGCGTTTTCATCCTGCGCTTCGCGCCGGCTGTCTGTACCACCCACTCGTGCAGGTTGTACTCAATCTTGACCGGCTCGGTGGCGAGAGAAAGATTCTTGAACACGGTCTGAAACACGCAGCTTTGCGCGATCAACTCCGAATCCGCCACGGAAAATCCGCGCGCCTGAAAAAACCCGCGCGTCTGATCCGGCAACCGCTGCACGAACCGGATGGATACACCCTGCTCGGCGATCTCCCAATACGGCAGGCGCGCCTCGTCATCGGTGCCGGTGGTAACGACCGCAGCGACTGGCTGCGCCATGAGCAACATGCCAGCCGCGCATAGCGCGTATCTGACCGCGGGTCTTAATGTTCCAATAAATGAGGTGTGGATCATTTCTGACTCAGGCTTTCGCGCTACTTCTGCTGCGCCTTCAGGAACCGCGCGATCTCAGCCATTACTTCCTGCTGATGCCCGACCAGCAGATGTCCACCGGTCGGATAACCGAGAAAGCGGGCGCGCGGTATCTGGGCGGCGGTGTAGCGGGCGGTCTCGTAGGTTTCGTAGAAATCGTCCTGCGCGCTGATCGCGAGCGTGGGCGCGGTGATGCGCTCCAGCGGATAACGTTCGAGCGATGACATTACCTTGGCTTCGTTGAACAGCCCGAACCGGCGCGGGCTCACCGGCAGGATATGCTCCAGCATCATGGTCACGTATGCCTGGTCCTCTCGGCTGGCGTTAGCAACCAGTGTCGGATTGGTGGCCAGGATTACCCGCGTCAGGCTGTCGGGTGCGAGCCGGATCGCCGCCCAAAAGAGGAAGTCCAGGCGCAGGACGGTATCTCGCAGGAATTCCACACCAGTCGGCGTAGCCGTACTGCGTGCGCCCTCGCCGCTGCGCGGCCGGTAAGCAGCGGGCACCACCAGCACCAGCGCCGCCGTGCGCTGCGGATGGCGGATCGCAAACTGCAAGGATGAGGGCGCGCCAGCCGAAATACCCATGATCGGCACGCGCTGGAGGTGCAAGGCATCGAGCAGGCAGGCATGCGCATCGGCCTGCGCAGCGGGTGTGGCGTCATTCGGCAACGGCGTGCGCAGGTAGCCGAAGCGCGACATCGCGATCACACGGAAACCGCGTTCCGCCAGCGGCTTGCCGAAATCCAGACCCTGATCGAATCCGCCCCCGGCGCCATGCACCACCAGCAACGGTGGGCCGTCGCCAGTCACGGCGTATTCGATCGGACCACAGGGTGTTTCGGCGATCTGGCTGCCGCTCGTTACCCGCTCGCGGGCTTGTTGAATATCGCGTTGATAGAAGTACGTGACCACACCGAGCCCGGCAACCACCGCGCCCAAAACAACGAGTGCTGTATTACGAAGGCCTTTACTTGCCATAGGTAGACCCTGCGGACTTTACCGGATCATCACGCTATACGGAATATTTTTAGTCGGAGTAAAAACCTTTAGCGAATTGGATGCGGGTAGATTTTTTAATCCGACCCCATGCTCTGAGACCCGAAAATAAATCTGTCCCCTTTTCGGTCATCTTCGCAAGTTAATTATTTCGGTAATTCTTTTACTTGCAGGTCGACTGAACAGGGAGAGGTTCCTTCCGCCAGTGCCCTTGCCTCTTTGTTGGTTTTCGCTACACCACAAAAGTGAGGCGTATTATTTCTGATGCCAATAACAAACAAGCGTGACAGATTTTTGTCTGTGTGCGCAGGGTCCTGCGCAGCGATACGGAAAATCAAAGACGCGGGCGAGTTGGCCTTTGTCATCTGCCATTCTACTTTCTCACTTCCGATATTCGGAAAATTACCAAACTCATTCCGGTTAACCACCTGCTCTTCACTGCTCCAGAGGGTGCGGTCACGCGCCAGTTCCAGCCACGAACGCGCATCGGAGGACACTACGAATAAACGCCATCCCTCAGCCGCCTTACACTCCTCCGCCGTCAGGCCGCGCGATTCGTAGAAGGCAACCATAGATACTGAGGGTTTGTGGCAATCGCCAGATTTTATTGAAGTATATAAACTCTCCGCGCCCGACATTGCTGGACTGCAGGCGCACATTGAAAACAGAAAAGCAAAGCTAAACCGATTCAGGCGCAACTGCTTCACGATATAACCTGGTGTTGAAGCAATTACGTAGCTTTTAATACGAGCAAGCTCAATACACATGATGTTCAGTCTCCTGCTTGAATTTCCTTATTCTATTGCCCAGGACCAGATAGGGCTGGGCCTTGCACATTAAGCCAGCGCCAACACCTTGCGAGTATTCTCACCGACGATGCCATCTGACCGCAGGCCATGCGAAGGCGGCGCGTTTAAGGGGTCGGAGCCCTTTCCGCTGCTTGATCTAGGCTCTCTTACTTCTTTTTAACAGTATCACTTAGCTGATATTTACCAATATCGATAAGCTTGATGGATATATCGTGGATTTGATCACCTTCGTCATGCTCGTATAACGCCCTCGCTTTTATGTAAGTAAATTTACCTTCTCTTTTACAATCGGCAGTCTGGAATGAATATTGTGCATGGTCATTATTCAACTCCGGGAAGGCCAATGTTTTAATGAGCTCGGCATGTTTTTCTTGCGTGGCATTCGTTATCCACTGAACATATATCTCACTAC
>JAYSOL010000309.1:0-3084 GCA_043723045.1 Gammaproteobacteria bacterium
CCCATGACGCCGGCCAGGGCCAGCGGCCGCTGGGCGTCGGCAATCAACACACTGCCGGCCTCCAGCGTGACCGTATTGCCGTCGAGCAGCGCCAGGCGCTCGCCCTTGCGCGCCGGGCGTACGTCGATATCACCGGACAGCTTATCCAGATCAAACGCGTGCATCGGCTGACCCAGCTCCAGCATGACGTAGTTAGTCACGTCCACCACCGGGTGGATGCTGCGCAGGCCGCTGCGACGCAGGCGCTCGACCATCCACAGGGGTGTCTTGGCTGCGGCATCGATGCCTTCGATTACCCGTCCGACATAGTGCGGACAGTCATGCGCCGCCTTCAGCACCACCTTGCGACGGGACTTGCTCTTGACGGCAACGGGTTTGATCGCGGGTCGACGCAGCCGTGTCTTGGTCAAGGCCGACAGTTCGCGCGCGACACCGGCGATACTGAGACAATCGCCACGGTTGGGTGTCAGCTCGATTTCCAGCTGCCGATCGTCGAGCTTGAGCAGGGTGGACAGCGCGGTGCCCGGCTTGGCGTCCTGCTCCAATACCAGCAATCCTTCGGAGCTCTCCGCCAATCCCAACTCCGCGGCGGAACACAGCATGCCGCTCGACTGCACGCCACGGATGGCCGCCTGTTTGATTTCCGTACCATTGGGCAACACTGCACCCACCAGGGCCACCGGCACTTTCAACCCTTGCGCGGCATTGCTCGCACCGCACACGATGTCCAGCACTTGGCGCTTACCGACGCTGACTCGACACACCCGCAGACGATCCGCCTGGGGATGGGGAACGGCTGCGAGTATCTCGCCCACCACCACCTGCTTGAGATCCGCCGCCACTGGGGCGATGGCGCCCACTTCCAGGCCGGCCATGGTCAGCCGTTCCGCCAGGGCCTCAGTGCTGAGCGCCAGCGGTATCCATTCACGCAACCATTGTTCGCTGATTTTCATGCGGCGTTTGTCTTTGCTGGCAAGTTAGACATGCATCGTCCGGTTGTTGCTACTGATTATTTAAACTGCTGCAGGAATCTGAGATCGTTCTCATAGAACAGGCGCAGGTCGTTGACGCCATAACGCAGCATGGCCAGTCGCTCGACCCCGAGGCCAAAGGCGAAGCCGGTGTAACGCTCGCTGTCGATGCCGACGTGGCGAAACACCTCGGGATGCACCATGCCGCAACCCAACACCTCCAGCCAGCCGGTGTGCTTGCACACACGGCAACCGCCGCCGCCGCAGATGACGCACTCGATATCGGCCTCCGCCGACGGCTCGGTGAACGGGAAGAACGACGGGCGGAAACGCACGCGCAGGGATTTCTCGAAGAAACGTTCGAGAAAATCGCTCAGCAGTCCTTTGAGGTCGGCGAAGCTGACGTTCTCGTCCACCATCAGGCCTTCGATCTGATGAAACATGGGGGTATGGGTGACATCCGAGTCGCACCGATAGACGCGCCCCGGGGCGATGACCCGCATCGGCGGTTTATTGGCCTGCATGTAACGTATCTGCACCGTCGAGGTGTGGGTGCGCAACAGCGTACGTGCATCAAAATAGAAAGTGTCATGCATGGCGCGCGCCGGATGGCTGGCCGGCATGTTCAGCGCTTCGAAATTATGAAAATCGTCTTCGATCTCCGGGCCATCGGCGGTTTCGAAACCCATATGCAGAAACAACGACTCCAGGCGTCGCAGGGTACGGGTGATGGGATGGGCCCCACCCAGGCGCACACCCCGTCCCGGGAGCGTAACGTCGATGGTCTCGCCGGCAAGCTGCGCCGTGCGTTGCGCGCTGTCGAGGGCGTCGCGACGGGTGTTGAGGTGCGCCTGCAGCGCACTCTTGGCGTCGTTCACCCACTGTCCCACCCGTGGGCGCTCCTCCGGCGGCAGGCTGCCCAGTTGCTTAAGCTGCTCGGTGAGCACACCCTTCTTGCCCAGATAATGCACGCGCAACTGCTCCAACGCGGCAACATCGCGGGCTAGCGCCACGGCGCTGCGGGCTTCTTCCAGCAGTCGTGTCAGCTGATCCTGAAGGCTGGTGCTCATTTTCTTTAAAGAGTCTTCTTTATGTGTCTGGTTTACGTGCTTGGCTGCTGATGTTGCGCGCCAGCACTACATGTCCGAAAAATTCGGCCTCCCCGACCACGCTAGATTGCAATACTCGGGGATAAATAAAAAAGGGAAAGGCGACCTGCCTTTCCCCTTCGGTACTGCACGGTCCACGGGCGGTGTTACTGCCCTGAGGACTTTATTGCGGCAGGCTGGCCTTGGCTTTCTCGGCGAGCGACGAAAAGGCTGGCTTGTCGTGCACCGCGATATCGGCCAACATCTTGCGGTCGACCTCGATGGAGGCAATCTTCAGGCCGTTCATGAAGCGGCTGTAGCTGAGCCCGCATTCACGCGCCGCCGCGTTGATACGCACGATCCACAGGGCGCGGAACTGACGCTTGCGTTGACGGCGATCGCGATAGGCGTACTGACCGGCCTTGTCGACCGCCTGTTTGGCGACGCGAAACACCTTGCGCCGCGCATTGAAATAGCCCTTGGCACGATTCAGTACCTTCTTGTGGCGGGCATGGGCGGTTACACCGCGTTTAACTCTCGGCATGGTTCATCCCCCTCAGCTGTACGGCAACATGCGCCGGACACCGGCGACGTCGGATTCATGCACCTGGGTAGTACCGCGCAGCTGACGCTTACGCTTGGTACTCTTGGAGGTCAGGATGTGCCTGACATAGGCATGGCCGGTTTTAAAACCGCCACCCCCGGTTTTCCGGAAACGCTTGGCGGCGCCCCGGTTGGTCTTGATTTTAGGCATTGCTCACAACTCCGCATTCTCACGCCGCGCCGGTTATCCCGGACGACAACGCTACCGTTATTTAAAAAATCACCCGCCCTTTTCGTATTAAGCCGGACCGGCGATTATCGTTTGGGGCTGATCACCATCACCATTTGTCTTCCTTCAAGGCGCGGAAACTGTTCGACGATTCCGACTTCCTTGAGGTCTTCCTCGACCCGCTTCAGCAACTTCATACCGAGTTCCTGATGGGCCATTTCCCGACCGCGGAAACGCAAAGTGATTTTGGCCT
>JAYSOL010000310.1:0-1646 GCA_043723045.1 Gammaproteobacteria bacterium
GTTTGGAGTGCCGGGCGGCGCCATTGAGCCTCTGTACAATGCCCTGGCGCGTTCCGTGCGCCAGGGTGGACCGCGCGCAGTCGTGGCGCGGCACGAGACCGGTGCGGCGTTCATGGCGGACGGCTACGCGCGCGAAACCGGAACCCTGGGGGTGTGCTGCGGAACTACCGGACCGGGTGCTACGAATCTGATCACCGGCGTTGCCTCGGCTTATCACAATTCCATCCCCATGCTGGTGATTAGCGCGCAAACGGCGCTTCCCACCTTTGGGCGTGCGGCGGCGCAGGAGTCGTCCTGCACCGGTACCGATACGCTCGCCATGTTCGCCCAATGCACACGCTATAACACCCTCGTTTCGCATATCGATCAGTTCGAACATAAACTGGCGGCCGCCATTCTCACGGCCTGGAATGCACGTGGGCCGGCACACTTAAGTATACCTCTGGACATACTTCGCGCCCCGGCGCCGGCGCCCAGGCCGTCTTTCGATCTCAGCGCCTTGATGCGTACCGCGTCGCTTTCGGATGCCATCGCCATCGAGCAGCTTGTCAATCATGTGGCCCGGTCGAAACGATTGGTGGTGTTGATCGGTGCGGGCTGCGGCGAGGCGGTCGGTGCGATCCTGCAATTCGCGGAATTGACCGACGCGCAGGTGGTGGCTGCACCTCACGCCAAAGGACTCGTCAGCGCCTATCATCCGCGGTTCCACGGCGTATTTGGTTTCGCCGGTCACGCCAGCGCGTACGCGCTGCTCGCGGATGCGTCGGTGGATCTGATTCTGGCGGTGGGGACGGTTCTGGGGGAAGTGGACACCGCCGGCTGGGACGTCCGCGCGATCTTGAACAACAAGCTGATTCATATCGACGACAACGACGAGCATTTCACGCGCTCGCCCATGGCGCGTCTGCACGTGAAGGGCAGGATAAGCACGGTATTCGAACAAATGACCGCCATTTGGAAAAAATACACCCCTGCCGTATCCGATCGTGGGACAGCGATGAACGCAATCGCAGCGATGCGAACGGAAACCGCGGTGGCATCCTCCGCCTCCGGGAACGAGGCCGGCAGGCGGCATTACCCGCCGCCGTTTCTGCAGCCCGCCGACGCGGCGAAATTCAATAGCAACGCAACGCCGATAAAGCCGCAGCGGCTGATGCGGGACTTGTCATGCTTGTTTCCCATGAATACCCACTTCCTGGCCGACATCGGCAACAGTTTCGCCTGGGCCATCCACTATCTGCATCCGTACGACCGGCGGCGGTCGGGCCTGCGCCCGTCCGCCGCCGGGACCTTCCAGACCACCATGGAGTTCGGTTCCATGGGCTGGGCGATCGGCGCCGCTATGGGTGTCGCGCTGGCGGCGCGCGAAGATCCGGTGGTGTGTATCACCGGCGACGGCAGTCTGCTGATGAACGGGCAGGAGATCACGGTCGCCGTGCAGGAGAAGCTGACAGTGATCTTCGTGGTACTCAACGACAGCGCCTTAGGCATGGTCAAGCACGGCCAGCGCCTGGCCGGCGCGGAGCCGATCGGCTTCGCCTTGCCTCCGGTGGACTTCGCCGCCATGGCGCGCGCCATGGGTGCGCGGGCGTTCACGATCCACTCACCCGACGATCTGGCGGGATTGGATATTCAGGACCTCTGTC
>JAYSOL010000311.1:0-4597 GCA_043723045.1 Gammaproteobacteria bacterium
TTCCCGCGCCCAGAGCCATGATCACTGATAACATACAACTAGTTGAATGTAATGATACTTTACCAACTCAGATGATTTTAGTCGTGCCGGGCTGCCGGCGTCTGGACAATTTGCCCACCGGCCAAATAACAAATCGACCTTCCCCCAAATTCGCTTTACACTACGCCTAGTTACGTTCTTTCATTGTTCCGATCGAGCATGGTTTAATGGAAACCTTGCAAGAACATGACACAAAAATAAGATCGAGGGAGCATCTCTGGAAAACACTCGTCGAATTTTTTCCGATAGCGTCACGCTAAAGTCAGCCCTAGTGGTGGACGATTCCCGTGTCGCCCAGGCCAGCTTGAGCCGCATGCTGAAGGAACACGGCCTCGTCGTGGACACCGCCGAGTCGGGATCCGAGGCGATCGACTATTTGCGCCTGAACCTCCATCCGAGCGTGATCTTTCTGGATCACATGATGCCCGGCATGGATGGTTTCGAGACCTTGCGCGCACTCAAAAGCGATTCCCGCACCAGCACCGTGCCGGTGGTCATGTACACCTCGACCGAGGGCGAGTCGTACATGGGGCAGGCATTGGCGGTGGGCGCCATCGATGTGCTGCGCAAGCCCATCGACCCGGTGGAGCTGATGCGTATTCTGCGTCACCTCAAAACCGGCTCCGAGCATGATGCCAACCCGCGCGCCACGCCACACGCTGCTCACGAGGAGACAAGGCGGCCGCAGATAGTCAACCGGGACGAAGCCGACACGCGTCCGCCGCGCACGCTATCCGGACGTGCCGAGCGTGACATGCCCTATTCGGCGCCGAGCCAGCGTAGAACTGAATCCGGGCCAGCGACCTATGCCGCGGAGTCATCACGTAGCAGCGATCCCCAAGACTCCGCCTCGCCCGCCACGCTGTGGCTGAAGCGCGTGCTCTACACGGCTGTGTTGCTGTTGCCGACGTTCTGGTATTTGCAGCAATACCGACAGGCCGACGAGAAACGCGCCGACGCGCTGAAAGAAATCGCCCGGCTTCAAACCGCGGCGCAAGACACCACCGGTATCGACGAAACCACTCAATTGCGCGACACCCTGGCCGTGCAGCAGCGCACTCTGCGTGCACGCACGCGCGCCCTGACCAGCGCCGTTGCCTGGGCGTTAAATCTGCAAGGGCACTACGATTACGATCAGCTGCCCCTCGGCGATGAACGCCTGTTGCTGCTGCGCGAACTCATGGCACGACTCAACGCGGCGGAATTTCAGGGGGTGGTGCGTGTCGAGACCTACGTCGGTGAGTTCTGTCTGGTGCGCGATGAGCAGGGCGCCTTTCGCCTGCCGCCGCGCAACCTGCCCTTCAGCCGTTGCGAGGTGGTGAGCCATTCACCGGAGTACGCGGCCCTGCTGGGCCGGCGCCAGTCCACGGAGTTTGCGCGCTTTCTGGCGGAAGCATCACCGAACATCCAGATCGAGATCATTTCCCGCGGCAACAGCCGGCCGCTGGCGTCCTATCCGGATCGCAGCATCGTGCAGACCGCTGGGGAATGGAATCAGATTGCCCGCCTGAACAACCGGACCGACATCAGCGTTATTCCAGCGCCTTGAGAACGCACAGGTTTTTGTAGGGTGGGCATTGCCCACCGGCGAAAGCCAAGCGTGGCCCCGCATGGTGGGCATTGCCCACCCTACAAATGCAGTTATATTCGACGTCACGGCTATCGCCGATCCACTTCCAAATTGTTGCTGACCACGAGGCTCGCCTATGTCCGATCTGGATGATCTGCTGGAACAGGAATTTCCTGTTGCCGATAATTACCTTTACCTCAACCACGCAGGCGTCGGCCCCTGGTCATCACGCACCGGTGCGGCGGTGCGGCAGTTTGCCGCGCAAAACGTGGATATGGGTGCGCGCGACTATCCCGCCTGGGTCGAGGTGGAGCAACAGCTGCGTGTAAAACTCGCCCGCCTGATCAACGCCCCATCCGCCGACGATATCGCTTTGCTCAAAAATACTTCAGAGGCCTTGTCCTTTGTCGCCCATGGCTATCCCTGGAAAAGCGGGGATAACGTGGTGGTGAGTGACGAGGAATTCCCCTCCAATCGCCTGGTGTGGGAGTCCCTGGCGGCGCGCGGCGTAACAGTGCATTCCGTGTCCCTGCAGGATGTTCCGGACCCGGAATCGGCGTTGCTGGCGGCCGCGGATGCGCAGACGCGCATAGTCTCGGTCAGTACAGTGCAATACGCCAGCGGTCTGCGCATGGATCTGCGCCGCCTCGGACAGGGCTGCCACGAAAAAGGCATCGCCTTCTGCGTCGATGCGATCCAAGGTCTGGGGGTGCTGCCGCACGATGTGCAAGGCATGCACATTGATTTCCTCATGGCGGATGCGCACAAATGGCTGCTCAGTCCGGAAGGCACGGCGGTGTTTTATTGCTCCGCCCGCTGGCGCCCGCAGCTGGCCTTGCACGAGTTCGGCTGGCACATGGTTGAAGATCTCTATAATTTCGACCGGCACAAGTGGAAGCCGGCGGCGTCGGCGCGGCGCTTTGAATGCGGCAGTCCCAACATGCTCGGTATCCATGCCCTGACGGCGAGCCTGTCGCTGCTGGAGGAGATCGGCCTCAAGGAGATCCAGCGCCGGGTCTTGGGTAATGCGGAATATCTGTTTGCCGGTATACGTCAGCGTCCCCACCTGCAACTCATCACGCGCACCGATGAAGGCCGCTATGCGGGCATCGTGACCTTCCGCCACACAACAGTCGGCGACGATAAACTGTATCAACACCTGATGGGACATAACGTAGTGTGTGCCAAGCGTGGCGGTGGCATCCGCTTTTCCCCGCACGTCTACAACACCCACGAGTCCCTGGAGCGGGCCTTGGAATTGACTGAGCTTTAGTCATCCGAATCTTTTGCGCCTTTCAAATTTGGTATAAACAAGATATCCCTTGGAAATGCTTCGCAAAATTCTGATCTTATGTCATAAATCAAAGACTTACACAATATCACAGACCTCATACCCGGCTTAACTCGCTGCACCATAGCCTGGGTATATCTGCACCTTGATTTGTACGGCAATCTGCCGTATACATACATTTATACAGTTACCGGATCCTTTGCCATGGCCACAACCACTACTGCTCGTTTGGAAGCACGCATCAGCGTTGAATTACAGAAAAAACTTAAACGCGCCGCCGAGCTGCAGGGTCGCACGGTGACCGACTTCGTCATTGACGCGGTGCAGGAAGCCGCACAGCGTGCCATCGAAGAAGCACACCTTATCCGATTGTCGCAGGCGGACCAGGAGTGCTTCGCCCGCGTGTTGCTGTCGCCCCCGGTGATGGCACCGGCGTTGAAACGGGCATTTGCGCGGCGACCGAAACTGCTGCGCCCTGAGTGAGGCCTGCGCCGTACCACGCCGCGCAACTAACGGACGCGCATGACCGCAGCGCCTTTACCAGCGGTTCGGAACAGCTCGACCGCTATTTTCACACCCAGGCCACACAGGATATCCATCGCCGGGTCACCGCCTGTTACGTGGCACTCACAGAGGAGCAACGCGTTGCGGGCTACTACACCTTGGCAGCGGCTAGCATACTGCTCTCGGACCTGTCGCCCGAGATCCAAAAAAAGTTGCCGCGTTATCCCTCGGTACCCACTGTGCTGATGGGTCGCTTAGCCGTCGACCGGGCATTCCGTGGCCAAGGGCTTGGCGGCGCGCTCCTGGCGGACGCGCTTCACCGCAGCGCACTCTCAGGAATTGGGGCTTACGCCTTGCTGGTCGATGCCAAGGATGCGCAGGCGGTCGAGTTCTATCGGCATCACGGGTTCATCGCCCTGCCCGACTCAACGCTGCGATTGTTCTTGCCGCTCGCGGTTGTACGGGCGAAGAAGGGTTGATTGTCGGTCAGATGCTAAAAACTGTATAGTAAGCTTGAATACTAAGACAAGCATCCAGGCGAGGTTACCGATCGATTCGCCCCGGACGAACGGGATACGGCATGACGAGGTGCGAAAGCTGCGCCCTGCCAGCCGCTTTTCCAGCATCCTACAGGTGCGAGTCCGTACTTGCAGGCCTAGCTAATGCTGCGATATCCAAGAAATCTCAAGGGGTTTAAGGCGCAATGGAACGGAAAACCGGCTGTGGTCATCCTACGATTCCTTGAATTTTCTGTTGGGCGTTGCTACGCCCAGTTCTCCAAGATCAGGGGCGCTTCGATTCGCTCGTAATGGCGGCTGTTGTGGGTGACCAGTACCGCACCCGCCGACAACGAGTGTGCGGCGATCATCATATCCATTTCGCCGATCGGCTGCCCCGTGCTGACGAGTTGGTGGCGGATGTCGGCGTACCAATCCGCGGCTTCTGCATCCCACGGCAAGATGCGGACGATTTTGAGAAACTGGCGCACCGCCAAGTGCAGCCGATGGTCGGCGGGCAAGCGTTTCAGCCCGTATTGCAACTCCGCCCGCGTCATCACCGAGATGCAGACCATCGACGGCACGAGTGCCGCCAGGCTGGCTTCTATCGCGGGCGATTTTCCTTTGATGAGGTAGCTTGCCGTATCGGTATCCAGCATGTGCAGCATCGTTAGCGGCCTGCCTTGCTCTGCGGAG
>JAYSOL010000312.1:0-5413 GCA_043723045.1 Gammaproteobacteria bacterium
CACCGGGTGCTGTGTATTGATCGTTCGTGTTCTGCATACGCGCATGGACATCAACAAACACATCGACGAATGATCGGGATGGGTGGAAGCTCCGACTGGATCGGTTGCCACGAGACAGCTGGAGTTCAACCTGGGCGATCTTCCCATGTAGCCGGTGAGTCAGTTTGCGCCGCCATGCAGACCCATGTTGCAACGCAAGACCCCAATACTGTGACTTGGTCACGCGCTTCAGAACCGATCCACCGCCCCCCCGCCAGACTTTTACCCACGCAGGGTATGTTCTCCATGAACCACAGCGAGGCCAACCCCCGCCACCTCGCCCCGAGAATGCGTTTACTGCGATAAAAATGGCTGGCTAAGGGCGAATAAGGGGCGGATTTAGGGCTAGCGCCGCGCCGCCCCACGCATCTCACGCGCCACCGCCCGCAGGAACGTGCTGTCCTTGAGGAGCGCAGCCTTGATAGCCTCGGCATCAGTCCCGCCGGCCACTATGGCCCGGCGCAGCGCCTGGTTGATCTGGGTCTGGTAAGGCAGCGCCCCGGGACGAGCGGATTGGGCCTTGAAATACTCGACGACGTCATCATCGAGCGCGATGGTGATGCGCACCTTCGCGGGCGCTGGCCCCTCCGTCTTGAGGCCGGGCAGCATCCCCCGGCGCTTTACCTTGAGTTTCTTGAGATCATATTCCTTGCGCATAGACTTTCGCCTCCCGGCGGGTGGCCCGCCGTGCCGAGATGATACGGATGGTGTCGGCGCGGATCGTGTAGATCACGATCAGCAACCTGCCTTTATTCGAGTGGCCCATGAGCAACTCGCGCTCCTCGTCCTTGCTGTGATCCGGGTCGTAGAACGCGACCTGCTTAAGATCGTAGAAGCAACTCGTCGCCTCGGCGAAGCCGACCCCGTGCTTGCGCACGTTGTCCCTGGCTTTGGCGTCGTCCCACTCGAACTGCATTGGATATGTATAGCATACGTATTGAAGAATAGCCAGGGCAGAAAGAGGGAGGTCAACACAATGGGATGCGACAAGGCAAGTGAATTCACTACGGTGCAATTATTACCGGCGATATCTTAGCGCAGTGAATTTTCTTGCTGCAATATTTCTATCTATATATTTCTGCATTGCTGATTATTTTTGGTGTGAAAACTTCAGTGGAAATTATTTTATGCATAAATTTCACCATCAATTATTGATGTACTAAGTCAATTACTGATGTACATAGTCCATTTCAGACGTACATAATCTATTTAAGACTACGTAGTCAATGACAGGTGGGAAAATTCACGCATGCACCATTGAATCGCGGGTTGACTTCTGTCGTCGGAAACTTCAAATTAGTGGCACACCGGTTAGCTTAAACATGCATCCGTCTCCAAAACGGGTGTGAGTCAGTTTCCAAAACTAGGAAAGCGGCCAGAAGTCTTGAACATGTGGAGGTGTTCTCGCGGCAGATGGGGGTGTGATAATCCCCCACCGGTTATTTCATAAAAAAAGCCCAGGACATTCGTCTTGGGCTTTTTAGTTCTTGGGCCAGAGGCCTTGAACACCGTGGAGGCAGGTTCAACTTACCTCAAGGTTGATGTATTTATCAAGTCCTAGATAACATACTCTGTGTTCATCGCGACCACTTTGCACACCATGTAAGCATTAGTGGGTCGTTTTAACTCCTAAAATCCCACGTATCCTGGCGGCACGCCTGCGGCGGCGCCAGGTGCGACCCTATCCCTCAGTCGCGCGGTCGCCCGAAATACGTCAAGGCCCACATCGCCAATAAATAGACACTGATCAGGGATTGAGTGTCGGCAACACAGCGTACCCATCCGGTGGCCTAGAGGGTGTAGTCACGGAATTGCAGGCATGAAATCCAGTTACTCACATTGAATTCACGAAAGCCGATGTGAAAGGCCTACAGAAGACTGAGCTGGAGACCCCTGATGATAGCTCGCTTCCAGGGGTATTGCAGGGATTCGGTGCCTTCCGAGAGCGTTGGTGTTGCGCGGAGTTTGCTGCGCGAAGGGCTGGGCGGCTACGGAGGGTACGTTTTCCGAACCCCACCTTCAGAAGATGCGTCCGTTTGCCATGGGGGAACGTATTGTACGCAGAACTGCGCAGCTGCATCACAGATAACAGTCCTTTTCGGTGCGCAGGGCGCACCCTACCCTGCGGGCAAATATTTATCCAGAACTGCCCTAGCCGCGTTCATACAGCTGCGTAAGATGCCGCAGTCGCGGCGCCAGACCCGCGTCCACCTGCTCCCAGGCGAAACGCCAGCCCCAGTTGCCGGCGGTGGTGCCCGGCGTGTTCATGCGCTGGCCTGCGCCCAGGGCGAACACATCCTGCATGGGAAGAATAGCGAGATCGGCTACCGAGGCCAGGGCCGCGCGGATCAGCGGCCACGGCATGGGTTCCGCTGGGAAGCCCAGGTAATCGCGTACCCGGTGTTGTTGTTCCGGCGGCAGACCTTCGAACCAGGACAGGGTGGTGTCGTTGTCGTGGGTGCCGGTGTACACCACGCTGTTGCGGTCGTGGCGATGCGGCGGATAGGGATTGTCCGCGCCGCCGTCGAAGGCGAACTGCAGTATGCACATGCCCGGTAGGGCGTAACGTTCGCGCAGGGCCGTCACCTCCCGGGTGATGATGCCGAGGTCCTCCGCCACCAGTGGCAGCGGGTCGAAGTGCGCCTGTAGTAGCTGGAACAAGGCGTCGCCCGGAGCCGGTACCCAGCGCCCATGCACCGCCGTGGTTTCCGTGGCCGGTATCTCCCAATACGCTTCGAAGCCGCGAAAGTGATCGATGCGCAGCAGGTCGAACAATTCCAGCTGTGTGCCCACGCGGGTCAGCCACCAGCGAAATCCGTCGGCCTGCATGCGCTCCCAGTGGTACAGCGGGTTACCCCAGCGTTGTCCGCTGGCGGAAAAATAATCCGGCGGCACACCGGCGACCACCGTCGGCTGGCCATTCTTGTCGAGCAGAAAATAATCGCGCTGCGCCCAGACATCGGCGCTGTCGTGGGCAACGAAGATGGGCATGTCGCCAAACAGCCACACCCCGTGCGTACTGGCATAGTGGCGCAGCTCGCTCCATTGACGAAAAAATACATATTGCTCGAAGCGCACCTGTTGCATGGCGGTTGCCAGTCGCGCACGCGCCTGGTCCAGTGCGCGCGGCACACGATCGCGCAGCGCCGCCGGCCATGCCCACCACGACTGGCCAGCATGTTCCTGTCGCAGGGCTTGATACAAGGCGTAGTCGTCCAACCAGTGGGCGTGCTTTAGCAGGAACTGCGCGAAGGCCGTCGACTCCTGCGGTGTGACCTGTTGCAGGTATCCCTGATGCGCGTTGCGCAAGCTGGTCTGTCGATGGTCCGGGTCGGTGTGCGCCCGGCTGACATCAACCGCCGCCAGCCACCCCCACTGCTGCAGGCGCTCCAAACTGATCAGCGCCGGGTTGCCCGCGTGTATCGACAGACATTGATAAGGCGAGCCATCGGCGTGCGTCGGCCCAAGGGGTAACATCTGCCAGACGCGCATACCAGCCGCGGACAGGAAATCGACGAAGCGAAACGCCGCGGCACCCAGGTCGCCGCTCTGGTCCGCGCCCGGTAACGACGTTGGATGCAACAGGATGCCAGCGCGCCGGCGCGGCGCGGACTGCGGGTGTAGTGCGGAGTGGTTATTCATGCGCGCATCGATCTCCCGGCAACGAAGGTGGGCCCGCCGGCAGGACTCACGCAGACTGGCCGGGGCGCATCACGCCACCCAAGGCCGGGGCCCCACCGCCGTGGCTGAACGGCTGTGAAAGATATTGCGGCGGCTCCTCCCCGCACAGCTGATAGAGATTCGCCAGGTGCTGCCGATAGAGGCGGTCGAAATCGCTCACGGTCGCACTCGGATTGAGGTCGCCGAACCACCAGAACCAGTCCGAAGCCTCACAGATGGCCAGCTGCCGCTCAGCGCGCGCCTGCGCGTCGCCGCTCCAGCGGCCGCTGGCCGTTGCCACGTCGAACGCACGTTTGGCGTCGCCCAGCATCTCCCACGCGTGGTTTTTGTCCGGCTCGCCGATCCAGGTGGAAAAATTGCCGTACACCCAACTGCCGGCGACCAGATGCGTCAATTCGGCATGGGTGCCCTGCCCGTCCAGGCAGGCGGAGAAGGTCGTGAGCTCCAACGCCGGATGGGAACTCAAGCGCTGATACAGTGCGTTGAGAAAATGGTAGGCATTCTCCGGGTAATACTCCCAGGCATTTTCGCCATCCATGACGATGCTGACGACACTGCCCTCCTGCCCGGTGCAGGCGCCGGCGATCGCCTCCAGCCGCACGATCAGGTTGGCCACGGCATCATCCGCGTGCCAGTCGGCATACGTAAAGCCGATCAGATCCGACAATCCATCGTCGCGAAAGAAACAACTCATGCGTGCGCCGGGCAGGCGATAATCACGGTACTGGCGCCAGTCGATGGGCGTCGTTGCCGTCACGGCCGATGCGTGCACCGCGGCCAGGCTGTTGGTCAGCACCTGGCCGCCACTCGCGCTCCAGGTAAAACCGGATTCCTCCAGCAGCCGCAGCGTCGGTTCGCTGACGGCACCCTCCGCCGGCCAGCAGCCCTGGGGGCGGAAGCCGAAATAATGTTCAAAGGTATCGATGGCGGCGCGCACATGCCAGGCGGCACGCACGTCGCCACCGGGATAAGCGCGCAGATGCGGCAACGTCGCCGTGGGCAGCGCCTGCTGCGCGCTGTGAAAATCAAACAACAACGGCAGTATCGGGTGGGCGTAGGGGCTAACCGACAGTTCCACCTGGCCGATGCGCGCCAGATGGGCATAGCGGCCGATCAGTCCGGACAGCTGTTCGTCAATCACCTCCAGGAGTTCGCGTCGCTCGTGCAGGTTGAAATGATTGCCCTTGGCGATCAGCCGGCGTACACGTAGATCTCGACGTTGTATCGCCTCCCCCAGCCACGCGAGGTGATACCACACCAGTATGTCTGCGAGAAACTGATCGGCGATATAAGGCATGACATCCTGATGCTTGATCAACCACACGCCCATATCGGCAACGCGACGGTAGGCGGGGTAGCGATCGATCATGCGTTTTTCGTTGGCGCGCAGACAGGCCTTGAGCAATATCACCCGCTGTTCCAGGCCGGCGGGCAGCGCCGGATTGGCCAGCGCCGCCAACAGTGGATCGTGAATCGCCAGGCTGTTGGTGAGGTATCCATGCACCTCTGCAGCGTATGCGTCGATCTGCTCGAGCAATACCGGAGAAAAATTGACCACCGCGCGCGCCGCCGGTAGCGCCTCCAGGTGCGCGGCCATGTCCGCGTAGTCCTTGATGGCGTGCAGGTAGGTCCAGGGCAATAGATGTTCGCGGCTGATAAGGTTGGTGTACTGCGGCTGATGCATGTGCCAGCA
>JAYSOL010000313.1:0-2936 GCA_043723045.1 Gammaproteobacteria bacterium
TGGAGACTGGATTGGCTATCCTAGGCGCCTTTCGCGCGGGCCTCGGCTTGATTCCTGGTTCCGCGAAGGTGACGTCTAGCGACACAGGGGGGGAAATCACGGATGTTTAGCAAGAACATGACCATATCCAGTTTCGATCCGGCGCTTTGGCAGGCCATGCAGGACGAGGCGCGCCGCCAGGAAGACCATATCGAGCTTATTGCGTCGGAGAACTATGCTTCGCCGCGGGTGCTGGCCGCCCAGGGTTCGCTGCTTACTAACAAATATGCGGAAGGTTATCCGGGTAAGCGTTACTACGGCGGCTGCGAGTATGTGGATGTGGCCGAAAGTCTTGCTCTGGAACGTGCTAAACAATTGTTTGGTGCTGCCTACGCCAATGTTCAGCCGCACTCCGGCTCACAGGCAAACGCCGCCGTGTATTTAGCACTAATCAATCCGGGTGACACCATACTCGGTATGAGTCTGGCGCACGGGGGGCATCTTACGCACGGTGCCAAGGTAAATTTCTCCGGAAAAATTTTTCACGCCGTGCAGTACGGCCTGAACGAGAAAACGGAGGAAATCGATTACGAGCAAGTCGCGCGTCTAGCGCTCGAAAACAAGCCAAAAATGATTGTGGCGGGATTTTCCGCCTACTCACGCATTATCGATTGGACGCGCTTCCGTAAGATTGCGGACAGTGTGGGCGCCTATTTGTTCGTGGACATGGCGCATGTTGCCGGCCTCGTGGCCGCGGGCTTGTATCCAAACCCAGTACCCCTCGCGGATGTCGTGACTTCCACCACGCACAAGACTCTGCGGGGACCGCGTGGTGGTTTGATTCTGGCGCGCGCCAACCCAGACATTGAGAAGAAACTCAATTCCATGATTTTCCCTGGCACCCAGGGCGGGCCTTTGATGCACGTAATCGCTGCCAAGGCAGTCGCTTTCTTGGAGGCGTTACAGCCGGAGTTCAAGACCTATCAGCAACAGGTGGTCAAGAATGCTCGCGCCATGGCAACGGTGGTCATGCAACGTGGATACAAGGTTGTTTCCGGTGGCACCGACGACCACCTGTTTTTGATCAACCTAGTTGATAAGAATATTACCGGTAAAGATGCAGAAGCGGCACTCGGCGAGGCCCATATTACCGTGAACAAAAATACCGTACCGAACGATCCGCAATCTCCCTTTGTAACGAGCGGCATCCGCATCGGCACTCCCGCCAGTACCACGCGAGGCTTCAAGGAGCCGGAAGTCGAAGCATTAGCAGGCTGGGTGTGCGATATCTTCGATAGGGTTGACGACACCGCAGTACGTTCCGCAGTGCGTGCAAAAGTTGAAGAGTTATGCCGACGGTTCCCGGTGTATGAAAGCAGTGGCAGCAGCAAGTGACAAGGAGTAAAGCAACTATGCAAAGGCATGACTTCTCTACCGCTACTTGTTGCTTGCTACTGAAATAATATGCGCTGCCCATTCTGTTCAGCCGACGAGACCCGCGTTGTCGACTCGCGGCTGAGCGAAGATGGTAGCTCGGTTCGTCGCCGGCGCGAATGCGAGGTATGCCACGAACGCTTTACCACTTTCGAGCGTGCTGAGCTGCGCTTGCCGCAAGTCGTGAAGTCGGACGGTCGACGCGAACCGTTCAATGAAGAAAAGCTGCGCGCCGGTATGACCCGGGCGCTGGAAAAGCGGCCGGTGGATGCTGCCACCATAGAAAAGGCGATCGGCCGCATCCGCCAAAAACTGATGACGACGGGCGAGCGCGAAGTGAACGCGCGTGCCATCGGTGAGTGGGTGATGGGCGAGCTGAAGGATCTCGACCCGGTGGCGTATGTGCGTTTTGCCTCCGTGTATCGCAGTTTTCAGGATTTGGAGGCTTTTCGAGACGAAGTGCAGCGACTGCAGAACGAGCCGCCGGCCGAGGTGCGCGACAAACAACTAAAATTAATCCCGGACAGTGGCAGCAACGGCAAGTCATGAATTACCCGACTTCGGATGACGTGCGCCACATGGCCCACGCCCTAGTCCTCGCAAAACGTGGGCTCCATACCACCGATCCCAACCCACGGGTCGGTTGTGTGTTGGTGAAAGATGGCGAGGTGGTGGCCGAGGGCTGGCACGAGCGCGCCGGTGAGCCGCATGCCGAGGTGCATGCCCTGCTGCGAGCGGGTGCCGCGGCTCGTGGCGCGACTGCATATGTGTCCCTGGAACCTTGTTGTCACCAGGGTCGTACACCGGCTTGCAGCCAAGCCCTCATTCAGGCGGGCGTGGCACGGGTGGTTGCGGCTATGTCTGACCCCAATCCGCGCGTGGCCGGCCAAGGGTTTGCTACGTTAGAGCAGGCCGGTATCCGTGTCGACCGGGGCTTATTGCAAGCGGAGGCCGAACGCCTCAATCCTGGGTTTATTTCGCGTATGACGCGGGGCCGGCCTTATGTGCGCGTAAAGCTCGCTGCCAGCTTGGACGGGCGTACGGCATTGGCCAATGGAGCGAGTAAATGGATTACAGGGGAGCAGGCACGTTCCGATGTACAGCGGTTACGCGCACGGAGTTCGGCGATTTTAACGGGCATTGGTACGGTACTGGCAGATGATCCGTCATTAACCGTGCGTGATCTTGCTATCTGCCGTCAACCACTGCGTGTGGTAGTGGACGGGCTGCTGCGGATGCAACCGACAGCACGTATGCTGGGTTTAGCAGGCAAGACCCTCGTGGTAACGAGGGCCGCAGTGGGAGTCTCGGCCGAGGCATTGCGGGCCGCCGGCGCCGAGATTCTATGTTTGCCAGGTGAGCAGGGGTCGGTTGATCTCAGCGCCCTGCTGCGGCAATTAGCGCAACGCGAAGTGAATGAGATCCTGGTCGAAGCAGGCGCCACGCTGTGCGGTGCTTTACTTACATCAGGACTGGTGGATGAGTTGATCATGTATCTGGCGCCGCATCTGCTTGGCAACAAC
>JAYSOL010000314.1:0-2366 GCA_043723045.1 Gammaproteobacteria bacterium
GGCGCGAACCGCAGTTTATCACAAGGCCGCCTCCAGCAATTGCCAAGCCCGCTGCGGCCATATCACCGCTTTCGTTCTGGCCATGGGCCACATCGCCGCCCCCCCCGCTTTGCCGTAACTTGACATACAATAACGGAAAAAACCGCCTGTCGGGAGCCGTCCGTGAAATTGAGCGCAAAGCAGTTCAAGGATTGGGAAAACAAAAGCATCACCCTACTCGGCATGTCCGGCGTGGGCAAGACGCAACTCGCCATTCGCCTGCGCCAGAGCCACTGGTTCCATTATTCCGGCGACTACCGCATCGGCACGCGTTATTTGGACGAGGCGATACTGGACAACATCAAGCAGCAGGCCATGCAGATTCCGTTTCTGCACGAATTGCTGCGTACCGACTCGATTTATATTCGCAACAACATCACCGTCGACAATCTCAAGCCGGTATCGAGTTTCCTCGGCAAGCTCGGCAACCCGGAACAAGGCGGGCTGGGTCTTAAGGAGTTCAAGCATCGCCAAATGCTGCATCGCGATGCGGAGATCGCGACCATGAAGGACGTGCCGGAATTTATCCGCAAGGCCCAGGCGATTTACGGTTATCAGCACTTCGTGAACGACGCCGGCGGCAGCTTGTGCGAGCTGGACGACCCGGCGTTGCTGCGCGGGCTGGCCGAGCACACCCTGATCCTTTATATCAAGGCCACCGAAAAGGATGAACAGGAGTTGATCCGGCGCGCCGAAAGCGAACCAAAACCGCTCTACTACCGCGAGGCATTCTTGGATGAGCAGCTGGCGCTCTACCTGCGCGAGCGCGGCTACGCGTACGTGGCCGAGATCGACCCGGATGATTTCGTGCGCTGGATGTTTCCGCGCCTGTTCTATTCGCGCGTGCCGCGCTATGCCGCCATTGCCAACGAATACGGATACACGGTCAGCACCGATGAGCTCAAAGACGTGCGTGACGAGGCCAGCTTTCTACGCCTGGTAGAAAAGGTTCTGGACAAACAATCCTGACATTGCCCAAAGGAACACGCACTCACTATGCCGCTCGTTGCCAGCTCCAAGCTACCGACGTTTGACCGCCTGAAACAGGAAGGCGAGAACGTGGTATCGCGTGACTTCGCCTTGCACCAGGATATTCGCGAGCTGCATATCGGCGTGCTCAACATGATGCCCGACTCAGCGCTGGCGGCGACCGAACGCCAGTTCTTCCGGCTGGTCGGCGAGAGCAATGCCATCGCGCAGTTTTATATGCATCCCTTTACTCTGAAGGAACTGCAACGCGGTAGCGAGGCACAGGCGCACGTGGCCCAATATTACGAAACCTTCGAGCAGATCAAAGAGCAGGGCCTGGATGCGCTGATTATTAGTGGCGCCAATGTCACGCAACCGGACCTAACAAAGGAGCCGTTCTGGAAGCCGCTCATTGAAGTCATCGACTGGGCGTACGCCAACGTTACCTCCACCCTGTGCTCTTGCCTGGCCACACACGCGGTGCTGCAGTTCCGGTATGCACAAAAGCGCCGTCCGCTCGGCTTTAAGCGCTGGGGGGTCTATTCGCATCGAGTGGTGGACCGCAATCACCCGCTGGTGGCGGACGTTAATACGCGCTTCGACGTGCCGCACTCACGCTTTAACCAAGTGGATCGTGCTCAGTTCGATGCCGCCGGCTTACGCGTGCTGGTAGAAAGCGAGGAGGCCGGCGTACACCTGGCCACCAGCGCGGACGGTTTTCGCCTGATATTTTTTCAGGGCCATCCGGAGTACGACACCGTGAGTCTATTGAAGGAATACAAACGCGAAACGTTGCGCTTTTCCAAGGGCGAGAACAAGGACTACCCACCGCTACTCGATAATTATTTCAGCCTCAAGGCGCAGGCAATCCTCGAGGAACATCGCGAGCGTCTGAGCACGCCGCAGGTACAAGGCCAAGGCAGCTTAGAATTTCCCGAATCCCGGATCGCTGCTGGCCTCGACAATACCTGGCACGACACGGCCGAGGCGGTGATCGACAACTGGGTGGGTAAGGTCTATCAACTCACCAACCATGATCGAAAATTTCCGTTCCAGTCGGGCGTCGACCCGAACGACCCGCTCGGTCTCAAAAAATAAGGCCGCCCCAGCTCTTATTTGTCATTTTCGACCGAAGGTAGAAATCTGACCGCGAAACGGCCATCCCGCCAAGCTTAGTTCCCCTTCACTGCCTTATGAAATTCTTTGCCACCTTCTTTGGCGGCTTCGCCTATCGTTTTCCCAACTTGTTTGGCGCCCTGACCGATTTCCTTACCTACCTGCTTGGCACCCTGACCGATCTCATGCACTACGGTACCCACGGTATTGCCGGCACGTTTGGCGCCTTGCTTGAGACTTTC
>JAYSOL010000315.1:0-2538 GCA_043723045.1 Gammaproteobacteria bacterium
GGCCGACGCGCTGGATGATGGCACGTTTGTTGTTTCATATCCTGAGGCAGGGGTTGAGGTTTACCGTGTGCCGCTGGGCAAGGGAAAGCGTTCTCTCGATGAACGCAAAGCCATGCTGCGCACCTCGCCTGATGTGCGTTTTGCCGGCGGTGTTCTGGTTGACCCGGTTACCAAAGAGCCGGTGTTATACACGGAGAATATATTCATCAAGTTCAAGGGCGATGCTGATGCAGACGCTTGTCGCGAGGTGTTACGCGAGGCCGATTTGACTATCAAGGAGGAGGTAAGCTATGCGACCAACGCCTTTTTCGTGCAGGCGACAGAGGGTAGTGGGCGCAAAGTGTTTGCCCTGGCACAGGCGCTGCTCAAGCGTGATGATGTTGAATATTGCCATCCCGAGCTGATACGTCCTCGCGCCCGCAAGGCCATCTTTACGCAGCAATGGCACTTGAAGAAAACCACCATCAACGGTGTATTGGTCGATGCCCATGCCGCTGTTGAGGCTGCGCATCAGGTGACGCGTGGCGAGGGTATTATCATTGCGGTCATTGACGACGGCATTGACATTGATCATGTTGAATTTGGCGGAGCCGGCAAGGTAGTGGCACCACGCGATGCAACACAGCAAAGCGATAATCCGCGCCCCAAAGATCCCGATGGAACTGGGCCAGATAATGGCGAGAATCACGGTACTTCTTGCGCCGGAGTGGCAACCGCGAACGGGGTACAGGGTGGCTCGGGCGTGGCGCCGGCAGCCAGGCTGATGCCCATTCGCCTGACTTCTGGCTTGGGTTCGCAACGCGAAGCTGCGGCTTTCGTTTGGGCTGCCGATCATGGCGCCGATGTGATCTCCTGCAGTTGGGGGCCGGAGGATGGTATGTGGTGGAAACTCAGCGACCCGAAGCATAAGCAGAAGGTGGTGCTGCCGGCGAGTACGCGTTTGGCCATTGACTATGTGACGACCAATGGACGCGGCGGTAAGGGTTGCGTTGTGTTATTTGCTGCGGGTAATGGCAACGAGTCGGTGGACAACGACGGTTATGCGAGCAACGAGAAAGTGATCGCAGTAGCCGCCTGTAACGATACTGGCAAGCGCAGCGTTTATAGCGATTTTGGCAACGCGGTGTGGTGCGCCTTCCCGAGCAGCGATTTCGGCCACCCACCGTTCAACCATCCTAACCCGCTGACGACCGGCATTTGGACCACCGACCGCGTGGGCAATAAAGGTTACAACACCGGCAGTAACAGCGACGGTGACGCGGCGGGTCTGTTTACCAATAATTTTGGTGGAACTTCCAGCTCTTGTCCCGGTGCGGCTGGTGTGGCGGCACTGGTGTTGTCGGTGAACCCAAGCCTGAAGTGGAATGAAGTGAAAGACCTGTTCAGGCGTGCGTGCGACCGTATCGATCCGCAAGGCGGCCAGTATGACTCGTCTGGTCACAGTGTGAATTACGGTTATGGCCGTTTGAATGCGCGTACCGCAGTTGAGCTGGCCAAACCGTTGCCACGCAATGAGGTCACGGTGAGTCGCCGTTTCGACGGATTGATTCCCGATATGCAGACTGTAGTCTTTAGTCTCGACGTGCCCGATGCCGCACCGGTAGAGAAGATCAGCGTGGGCGTGACCCTTAAACACAGCTACATTGGAGATCTGATCATCACTCTCGAAGCGCCAGCCGGAACCGGGGTGTCGCCGATTATTTTGCACAACGGCACCGGCAGCTCGCAAAAGAGTATCAAGAAGGTGTATGACAAATCCACCACGTCACGTTTGGCAGGCTTTGCGGGCAAGACCTGCAACGGCAAATGGATGCTGCGTATTCGCGACAAGCAGGCGCAGGATGCCGGTGTGTTGGAGACGTTCTCGATAAGACTGGTTTTCGCGCACCCGGACCGGATAGTTGAAACTGCACCGAAATCGGTAAGTGCATCGTCACCGAAGAAGGTTGCAAGGAAGCCTGCCAGTGCGCCGAGCCGAAATAAGGTGGCAAAGAAAACTGTAACGAAGCGCACCTGAAAATATATGCCGCACAGCACATTTTTATGGATTGCGATAAATCCAATTTGAGGACAGATTAAAAAGGACTCTATGATGACCAATTCCCTGAAAATCAAAAAAACTCGGCCCCTGGCTTTTGAGGATGGTGGATTTTTGTGGAATACCCATCGTGTTCCAGCGAAGTTGCCAGATGGCGAGACAACACATCCGTCCCGGACCAGCGCCATCTTCGTTGTGCACGGTATCGGTCAGTAGCATGCCGGGGTCAAGTGCATGCTGGGGTCTTTCCTTTTGCCCATCCTACCAGTTTTTGATATATCTCCTCCATAGCTCGCCCACTCCGCCTCGAATTCGCGCACGGCCTTTATTACGTCACCTCGCGTGGTGACGGGCGGGAGGGCATCTATCGGGACGACGCCGACCGGGCGTTGCTTCTGGAGGTGTTGTCCGAAACGGTTGATCGACTCAGCTGGGTGATCCACGCCTATTGCCGGATGGGCGGTAAGCATCCAACCGCCCCACCTATCCTAATTCATCCC
>JAYSOL010000316.1:0-4982 GCA_043723045.1 Gammaproteobacteria bacterium
TTATCGACGCCCCGCGGTGGGCGATGCCCACCCTACAAATGCTACAAGGCACTATGTGATAGCTTCTGGATGCCCATCGGTGAAACCGGTTGTTGCCACCGGCGTTTCATCGTAGGGTTGGCGTCAGCCGTGTTTGACTATTTCGATGCCCCATAAATTAGGGGCACATTACCGCCGCGCCCGGCATGGCGGGAGCAATGGGTGTATGACGACAACGGACGTTTCCCCGCGTGTGGATCCGCAGCAACTGCTGGATGAGCAGGTCAAGCTGCTGTATGCCGCCTTGCCCATGGGCATGCTGGCCGGCCTGGTCAATGCCACGATCCTGTTGTTTATCCAGTGGAGTGTGATCGAGCAGCGCGTACTGATCGCCTGGTTCGTCATCCTTATCCTGACCACCCTCGCGCGCTACGGCCTGGTTTACGCCTACCGCCGGGCGCGCCCCTCCCCGGGCGAGGCAGCCTATTGGGCCAGGCTATTTACCCTGGGCACGACCGTTTCCGGTGCGGTGTGGGGATCGGCCGGGGTTTTCCTGTTTCCGGCGGAGCTGGCGCACCAGATTTTTATTATCTTTATCCTCGCTGGTATGACCGCCGGGGCGGTGGTGAGTTTTTCCGCCCTGTGGGAAGTCGGCCTGCTGTTCATCGTGCTTACCCTCGCGCCGTTGTCGGCGCGCCTGTTCATCGAGGGTCAGGGTATGCACATGGCCATGGGTGGTATGTCGCTGCTGTTCATGACGCTCATGGTCTTGACCACGCGCCGCATGTACCAGACTACATTGACCTCCCTCCGGCTGCGCTTCGAGAACAGCGATCTGGTCGATGTGCTGGTGCGCAGCAAGGCCGCGACCGAGGCGCTCAACCTGGAACTCAAGCGCGAGATCGACGAGCGCGCGCGTGTCGAGGAGGGGTTGCGTGACAGCGAGGCGCGCATGCGCACCCTGAATGTGCCCCTAATTTATGGGGCATCGAAAGTGTGCCCGACGGCATTGTCACCATCAGCGACCAGGGACTACTCGAATCGATGAATCCCGCGGCCGAGCGCATTTTCGGCTACCAGGCCGAGGAGCTTATCGGCCGGCACTTCAACCGCCTCATGCCGGAAACCGAGCGGGCCGAATATGAAGATTATGTCCGGGCGCACCTGGGTCTGGGCAACGACAAGGCCATCGGTTTTGGGCTGGAGATCACCGGTCAGCGCAAGGACGGCAGCGCGTTTCCCAATGTGCCCCTCATTTATGGGGCATGGAGTTGGGTATCAGTCATATGTGGCTGGAGCGCCGGCATTTGTTCATCGGTATCGTACGTGACATCAGCGAGCGGCGCGAAGTCGACCGCATGAAGAATCAGTTTCTCTCGACGGTGAACCATGCCCCATAAATTAGGGGCACATTGAACTGCGTACACCGCTCACCTCGGTGCTGGGTTCGCTCGGATTGCTGTCCGAGGGCATCGCCGGCGAGCTGTCGGAGCGCGGACTATCGTTGCTCGACATTACGCGTAACAACGTGGAGCGCCTGGTGCGCCTGATCGGCAATATCCTGGATATGGACGACATCCAGTCCGGCAGGATGCGCCTCGATTTCCGCCCGGTCGGTCTGGGCCGTCTGGTGGAGCGCGCGGTGGAGGATCACCGTGCCATGCCCCATAAATGAGGGGCACATTGGCGTCCGCCGCCGGTGTGCAAGTCGAATTGCGCAACGCCGCGCCGCGCGGGTTGGTCTATGCCGACGGCGAGCGCCTGTTGCAGACGCTGAATCATTTGTTATCCAATGCGCTGAAGTTCTCGCCGCGTGGCGGTACGCTGGCCGTGGACATGGAATCGGTCGATGGTTCCTTGCGTGTCACCGTGACAGATCAGGGCCCGGGCATCCCGGAGCAGTTTCGCGGGCACATTTTCCAGCCGTTCTCCCAGGCGGGCACGGGGGATACCGATGTGCGCAGCGGCGCCGGTCTGGGGCTGAGCATCGCCCGGGCGATCATCGAGCAGCACGCGGGGGTTATCGGGTATGAACCTGGACGCGAAACCGGTGCGCGCTTTTACTTTGAATTGCCGGAGCTGCATAATAGCGCCCTCGAATCCACCACACACGCCCCGGAGTAATGCGGCAATGAGCTACAAGAATGTGGAAGTAAAGAAGAAGGCCAACGTATACCACGGCGGCAAGGTCACCAGTCGCACGGTGATCACGCCGCAAGGCGAGATGAAGACCCTCGGCATCATGTTGCCGGGCACCTACCGTTTCAGTACCCAGGCGCCGGAAGTCATGGAACTCACCCAGGGGCATTGCCGCGTAAAACTCGCCGACCAGCAGCAGTGGGCCGCATACCAGGCGGGTGAAAGCTTCAGCGTTCCGGCCAATTCGCACTTCGAAATCGAGGTCGACGACCTGCTGGACTACGTCTGCCACTTCGGTTGATCATGACTATGTAGACGGATGGAGCGCAGGACTTGCTCCCGCTCTGCTATAGCAGGAGCAAGTGTCTTGAATCAGAAACACGTCCAACTATTTTTCACAGATTGTAGGGTGCGCCCTGCGCACCCTACCACATGATGGCTCTTCGCAAAAAAGAGGCGGCCGCGCGGCCGCCTCCATCCGATTTGCTCCGAATTACTGTAACGCCGTAAACATGCGATCAGCGGTCATACTGGTGCTGGCATCATCGAACATGCCATGTGCCCCGAAGGTACGCGCCCGTTGACCGGCCGCGACATCGGTTTCCAACGCCAGCCGGTAGGCATCGAATTGAGTATAGACCTGGATGGTGCCGTGATAACCGATGGCATAGAGGCCATGTATAGGATCGGCGGGTTGTATCTGCGGCGCGCCGCTCAGGCCGAGCAGGTCCGTTGCCACGCCGCCGCGAAATACATGATGCAGCGCGCCCACACCGGCCAGGTTGAGGGTCAGACCGTTGGCCGAGCTACTGGCAAACGGCGTGCCGGTGGCGGGTATCCAGCCGACCACGAGATCACCCGGCTTGCCGGCGACATTGATCAGCGTCTGCGCATCAAAGTCCGCCGGCGCCTGACCGAAGGGCCGCAGGAAGCCGCGGGCGCGTACCGGTGTGCCGGCGGTCAGCGCGCTCACATCCAGTGTGCCGGTGGCGAGTTCATAGTGCGCCGGGTCGGCGTCGTTGGCCGGCGTGCTGCCGGTACCGGCAAAGTTGTACAAGGCGATGCGCCGGCCGTTGATGCTCTGCAGGGTCATCTCCACCGTACCGCTCGCCGCGGTGTTGATGGTTCCGCTGAGTGACGTCACGAGCATGCGCACCAGGCCATTGGTGGTGTCCAGGGTCGCAGCACTGATGTTGCCCTGCAAGGTCCCGAGGGCGGTGATGCGCTGGCCGACGGAAATGTCATCCTTACCAAGTCCTGTGGCGGGCAGCGCCTGGCGTGTCACCTTGGTGCTGGGGCTGAGTTGCACGCTGACAGTATCGCGGAAGCTGAAGGTGCCGTCGGCGCGTACCAGGGTGGCGCCGCGCACCGTGAGGATATCGCCATTGCGCGCAATCACGCTGCCACTGACCACGTCGCTGGTGCCGAAGGGCACGCTCGATCCGGCATACACCTCACGGGCGACAAAGCGGTGGCTGGGGATGTCGAGGTCACCGATGGCCACTGTGGCGGTGGCCGTGGGCAGGAGGGCGAGTTGCGCCAGACCGGCCGCGCCCTGATAGTTAGTGCCATTGATCTCAAACATGGTGTCCGTGGCGGTGCTCACGCTCAGACCGCCGAATTCACCCAGCACTCGATGGAACGGACGGAGCGCGATGCGAAACGTGCCCGCGGTGGTATCCACGGATTTCAGCGGCCCGCGCACGCGGTGGATCTTTGGACTCTGCGGATCGACGTCGGCCACCAGGAACGGTTCGACCGTCACCACCGGCGTGGCAGCAGAGGTGTCCACGTGGTTGGAGGCCTGCAGATTGAAATCCAGGGTGAGATGCGCCGGTATGCCGGGAGCAATGACCAACCGGCGCTGTGCGTCAAAACGCACGGTCACATCGAGTGTGGTGATGGGCTGGCCGTTGATATCGCGCACCGCGGCGGCCACGGCGTTACCGCTGGCGTCCTCCACCTGGATATCCGCGGCGGAATAATCCAGCCGCATCTGCGCCCTGGTGTAAACACCCGACGGGATGGTGGCGGCGGTGACGAACTCGGTCATGTCGGTATATTGTGTAAAGTCGATGCGTGACTTGAGCGGCAGGGTCTCGACTACTGTGCCGTCGGCCCGCGTCAGGGTGAGGGACAATACGTCCACGCTGTAGGCGAGAAAGTCGCCTTCGGCGTCGGTCAGGCCGATGACCACTTCGCCGCTGGCGGTAGACGGGGCGCTGGCGCCTCCAGAGCCGTTACAACCCGCCAGCAGTAACAGGCACAGGCTCATACTCAGGGCCAGCAAGGCGGTTAATCTGCCTTTAAGGCCGGAAAATCGCGGATAGTCGATCATTGGTTCCTCCATTAGGGTGTTGGTTGTGGATTCTTCTGTCGCCCGGGATGTCCGGGTCATACAAGACACAACGCACACCATGACGCCTGGTTGACGGCGGGATGAAAACTTTTTGCGCAGAATTTCACCCCCGGTTTTGCCTGATTATGACCCGACGCCAGGTTTTGATAGAATGCGCCTGTTTCTCCAAGGCCCGCTGGGGCCGGGGCGGTCAGTCGTCAAGGTCTAACGGGGCCACGAGAGGGCCATAGCACCATGGGTACCAAATCATTCTTCATTGCCGGCGCTATGCCGTTCATTATACTCGGCGCCCTACACATCATTTATACGCTGATCGACATTCGTATACCGAGCAGGTTTGCGCCTTACAAGGACGAAGTACGCCTATCGATGCTCAGCAGCACGCTGATGGTGACGCGCCAGACCAATATGTGGCGTGCCTGGCTGGGCTTGAATATCAGCCATGGTCTGGGCGCGCTGTTTTTCGGATTGATCTATCTCTCCATCGCGGAATTCGATTTTGAAC
>JAYSOL010000317.1:0-2733 GCA_043723045.1 Gammaproteobacteria bacterium
TTTTACCTGACGCTCATTTTCGCCGTGGTCTATCTGGCGTTGTATCCGGGACTTGGGACCGTTAAGGGGTTGTTGGGTTGGTCAGAGGTAGGGCAGTACGAGAAAGAAATGAAGCAGGCCGACGAACACTACGGACCGATATTCGAGAAATATCGCAACGAGAGTGTGGCGGCGCTGATCGGCAACAAGGATGCCGTGAAGATCGGCGAACGTCTGTACATGACCTACTGCACCAACTGTCATGGCGCGGACGCCCACGGCAACAGCGGTTATCCCAATCTGGCCGACAACGATTGGCTCTACGGTGGCAGCGCGGAAAACATCCAGATGAGCATCATGAACGGGCGCACCGGAATTATGCCGGCCTGGGGTTCGGTGCTCGGTCAGGAAGGGGTGTATAACGTCGCGAGTTATGTCATGAGTCTGAGCGGTCGCAAGGTGACGGAAGACGCCGCCATCGCCGGTAAAGAGATATTCGCCAAGACCTGCGCGGGTTGCCACGGAGCCGATGCCAAAGGTAATCCGGCGATAGGCGCACCGAATCTGACCGACAATGTATGGCTCTACGGCGGCACGCAGCAGGCAATCCTGCAGAGCATCAGCGCCGGGCGTCAGGGCCAGATGCCGGCGCACGGCGATTTTCTGGGTGAAGCCAAGGCGCATCTGCTGACGACCTACGTCTACAGCCTGTCGCACACCAGCCCATAGTTGTGACGGACAGCGACAGCAAAAAGGACCAGCCGCAGCCCGAGCACAGCCACAGCAAGGATGACAAGGTGCCGCCGCAGCGCGTTATGTCGCTGGTGGAGGCGCAGGAAGCGGCCAAGCGGCGCAAGCCCGCCGGCGACGACCCGTCGGCCGAAAAGAAACGCCGTGCCTTTGCCGGCCAGCGCCCGCAGGCCGGCCAGCGCATGGTGACGCTGGCCGAGGCGGACGCCAGGTACGAATCGCTCTACGCCAAACACCAGAAAGTATATCCGCGCATGGTGCACGGCTTTTTTGCCGACCTGCGCGTTATCCTGGCCTCCGTTACACTGGGTATTTACTACGGTCTGCCGTGGATAAACTGGGGTGCGGGCCGCCAGGCATTTCTCATCGACCTGCCGGCACGCAAATTCAATCTCTTTGCCTGGACGTTCTGGCCGCAGGATCTGTTTTATCTTGCGGTGATACTGATTATTGCAGCACTCGCCTTGTTTCTGTTCACCGCCGTCGCCGGTCGTGTGTGGTGCGGGTTCACCTGCCCGCAAACCGTCTGGACCGAAGTGTTTCTGTGGATGGAGCGCAAGATCGAGGGCGATCGCATGAAGCAGATGCGCCTTGCGCAGCAACCGTGGAATCGCGAGAAAGTTCTGAAAATCGGCGGCAAGCACACGCTGTGGGTATTGTTCTCGCTGTGGACCGGTTTTACCTTTGTCGGTTTCTTTACCCCCATTCGTGAGTTGAGCGTCGCGACGGTCAGTCTGTCGCTGGGGCCGTGGGAGACGTTCTGGGTGTTTTTCTATGGCCTGGCGACCTACGGTAACGCCGGCTGGTTGCGCGAACAGGTCTGTACCTATATGTGCCCGTATGCGCGTTTTCAGGGCGCGATGTTCGATCGTAATACATTGATTATTTCCTACGACACAGCGCGCGGCGAGCCGCGCGGCGCGCGCAACCGCCTGGTCGATCCGAAAAGCAAGAACCTCGGAAACTGCATAGACTGTACGCTCTGCGTGCAGGTGTGTCCCACGGGTATCGATATACGCGACGGGCTGCAGTATCAATGCATCGCCTGCGCCGCCTGTGTCGACGTGTGCGATTCGGTGATGGACAAGATGGGCTACCCGCGCGGGCTGATACGCTACACCACTTCGAGCGCGCTCGAAGGCAAACCCAGCCGGTTGCTGCGACCGAGGATCGTTATCTATACATCGATCTTGATCGCCATCGGCCTGGCGCTGGTCGTGTCCGTGCTGCTGCGCGTTCCACTGATGCTGGATATCGAGCGCGACCGCACCAGTCTCTATCGTGAGACCAACGAAGGCATGATCGAGAATGTCTTTACACTCAAGATCATGAACATGGATAACACCAACCACCGTTATATACTGACTGCATCGGGCATCGAAGGGCTGGTGCTAGACTCTGCGCTTACGGACATCGCCATCGATGCAGGGCAGACGCGGGATATCGTCGTGCGCCTCGTGGCGGATCCGGAAAAACTGACGCAGCGCAGCAACAAAGTTGAATTCCTGCTACATGCCGCCGACGATAAAAAAATGGCGGTACACGAAGACGCCAGCTTCCTTGGGCCAATACCGGTGAGACACTAATGCAGATAACGACTGAACAAAAACCCTGGTACCGCGTGCGCATGGTGTGGTTGATTATCGCCTTCCCCATCGTGTCGGTCACCATGGGCATGACCATCCTGTATTTCGCCATCACCACCTATGATGGCCTGGTGGTCGACGACTACTACCAGCAGGGTAAGAATATCAACCTCACGCTGCACCGCGACAAGGCGGCCCTGGCGCATGGTCTGGAAAGCACCCTCGATATCGATTACCCGCAGCATCTGCTGAAGGTACGGCTCAAGGCCGCACATCTGGCGGTATTGCCGGCTCGCATCCAGGTCAGTTTCCTGCACACGACGCGCGCAGGCTACGACCGTGTGGTGGTTCTGGAACAGCAGCGCCCGGGGGAATATCAGACGGTGTTGCCGGACCTGGTGCAGGGCCATTGGAACCT
>JAYSOL010000318.1:0-4853 GCA_043723045.1 Gammaproteobacteria bacterium
CTAAAGAGCCATATTAAAAAGCGGCGGCAAGCCGCCGCACTCCATTATTGTTCGGACCCCAAGTCCTTTTCGTAACAATAGAAGGTTCCATAGGCAATATCGCCGGAGGTCTGCATGCCCTTCAGATCAGCCTTGGACGGTGCGTTTTCGTCTTCCGACGCCCAGTCGTCCGCGTCGATTTTCACCACCCACTCGAGTTCCACCACCCGATAGTTGTCTTTCTCCAGCTGTCGGCGCGCTAAACGGATCGCGCTCTCCAGATCATCCGCCGGCACATAGCAGCTGACAAAGGTGGCCTCGGTCGCCGACAGTTTTTCAGACGCGAGCAGCGGGTCAACCTCGGCCTGCACTTCATAAATATTTTTCATGGATTTTTTCCGGGTCTGACGTGGTTGGGATGGCTTGCTGCCAGTATAAACCAGATCCCCCTCTGGAGTGCGGTGCTCTACAACTTCTCCGCTGCCAGGCTCGCCCTGAGTCCGGCCTCGAGGGTGGGATAGAGCAGCTTGACACCCAGCTCCTCACACATGCGCCGGTTGTCGACGCGACGCGATTCATCCAGGTAGGACAACATCCCCGGCTTAAGCACGCGTTGCGCCTCGGCGCGGCTGACCACCGGCGGGCGCGGTTCCCCCAGAATGTCTGCCAGCTGGTTGAAGTAGCCGGTCATGCTGCTCGGGTGTCCGTCGGAGACATTGTAAACCGCATCGGCCCGGCCACGTTCTGCGGCGACCACACAGACGCGCGCGAGGTCCTGCGCATGGATGCGATTTGTGTAGCCGGATTCGTTTTCGTCCAGCACCGGCCGGCGCGTCTTGATCGCCTCGATGGGCAAGCGCCCCGGGCCGTAGATGCCGGGTACGCGCAGGATAATCACGGGCACCCCATAGTCTTTGCCGAAGGTGCGCAACACGCTTTCCGCATCCACACGCCGCTTGCTGCGCGCCGCCCGCGGTTGCAGTGGCGTGTCTTCCGTTACCCAGGCACCGTGGTTGTCGCCGTAGACGCCGGTGGTGCTGATATAGATGATCCTGCCAGGCAACGGACTGACCGCCAGCGTCTCGACCAGTGTACGCATGCGAGGATCGGTGTCACCCTGCGCGGGCGGTGGTGCAAGGTAATAGAGCAGGGCGCCAGCCACAGGCAGGGCCGTGAGCGACTCGGGTTGGTCCAAGTCTCCGATTACCGGCGCAATACCAAGCAGTTCAAGCTGCTTGGCGCTGGCAGGGCTGCGGGCCAGTGCCTGTACCCCGGCACCGCGGGCCTGCCAGAGCGCGGAGATACGTTTGCCGATATCGCCACAGCCGATGATGAAGATCATTTGCACGGAAGGGTTAATCACCTGATTGTCTTGTTTGCTGTTTCTGGTTAAACGCGCTGAATGTGTGTATTAATTGCGGAAAACTGCCCTAGTGTCCTGAGTCAGGGTTCGTCCAACTGATTTTACCGGGTGGTAGGGTGCGTCCTACGCACCGTTGTTATCGATCGGTGCGCAGGGCGCACCCTACATCGCGCCTCGTATGCAACTTGCTGACTCAGGACACTAGCATACCACCCCCGTCCAGCCACATGAATGTCTGGCATGGCACAGTTGCTGCCGTCCCGTGCGCGCTGTGGCATGATGGTCCGACGAAATCCATCTTAGACGAGAGACTGACCCTTGCTCAGTGAAGTCGACATCGTTGGCATCAAAGGATTGACGCGGAAGGAGGCGGCCGACAGGCTGCACGCCGACGGTTACAACGAATTGCCATCGAGCAGGCCGCGCAGCCTGTCGGCCATCGCCGCCGGTGTGGTGCGCGAGCCGATGTTCCTGCTGCTGCTCGCTTTCGTCGGCGTGGTCATGGGCATCACCCTGTAGAGGAGTTTCCCCTGGTGCTGACGGTGTTTCTCGCCCTCGGTGCCTGGCGCCTGGCGCACAAGCAGGTGCTGACGCGCCACATGCCGGCGGTGGAAACCCTGGGCGCGGCCACGGTGCTGTGCGTGGACAAGACCGGCACCCTCACGCAGAACCGCATGTCGGTGCGCCGGCTGTACGCCGACGGAAGTTTCCTGGATGTTATGCCGCAGCCGGTGGAGTTGCCGGAGGCGTTTCATGCGTTGATCGAGTTCGCGATCCTGGCGAGTCAACGCGATCCGTTCGATCCCATGGAGAAGGCGCTGCGCGGGCTGGGGCAGGAGACGCTGCTGCATACCGAACACCTGCATGCCAACTGGTCGCTGGTGCGCGAATACCCCTTGTCTCCGCAGCTGCTGGCCTTGTCGCATGTGTGGCAGGCACCCGACGGCCGGCATTTCACCATCGCGGCCAAAGGCGCGCCCGAGGCCATCGTCGATCTGTGTCACCTGTCCGGGGCGCAGCAGCAGGCGCTGGCGCCGCACATAGCGGCCATGGCGGATGACGGGTTGCGGGTCCTGGGGGTGGCGCGCGCGAGTTTCCACGCGCGTGAGCTGCCGGGCATACAGCATGATTTCGAGTTCGAGTTTCTCGGTCTCGCCGGTCTCGCCGACCCGATACGTCCGAGCGTGCCGCAGGCACTGGCGGCCTGTTACAGTGCCGGCATGCGTGTGATCATGATCACCGGCGACTATCCGGGGACGGCCAGCAGCATTGCCGCTGAGATCGGATTGACGCCGCGCGATGCGCTGGTCACGGGTGCCGCACTCGACCGCATGGCGGACGCGGAACTGCGGCAGCGCATACAGGGCGTGAATATCTTTGCACGCGTTGTACCGGAACAGAAGCTGCGTCTGGTGGAGGCGCTCAAGGCCAACGGCGAGGTCGTCGCCATGACCGGTGACGGCGTGAACGATGCGCCGGCGCTCAAGGCGGCGCATATTGGAATTGCCATGGGCGGGCGCGGCACCGACGTGGCGCGCGAGAGCGCCGCGCTGGTCCTGCTGGACGATGACTTCTCCTCCATCGTCGAGGCAGTGAAGCTCGGGCGGCGCGTCGCCGACAACCTGCGCAAGGCCATGGCCTATATCCTGGCGGTGCACGTCCCCATTGTCGGGTTGGCCCTGGTGCCGGTGCTGATGCAATGGCCGCTGATCCTGACGCCGGTACTGGTCGTGTTTCTGCAGTTGATCATCGATCCAGCGTGCTCCATCGTATTCGAGGCCGAGGATGCCGAGCCGGATGTCATGACACGCCCGCCACGCGACCCGAACGCACCGCTGTTCGATGGACGTACGCTCTGGTTGAGTCTGCTGCAGGGAATGAGTGTGTTGCTGATCGTGCTTGCCGTGTTCGGCATTACCATTTACCGCGGAATGGGAGCGGACGAGGCGCGCAGCATGACCTTTGTGACCCTGGTCATTGCCAACCTGGCGCTCATCTTTACCAATCGCTCGTGGACGCGCACCATCATTACCTCATTGCGCATGCCGAAGAGGGCCCTGTGGTGGGTTACCGGCGGTACCTGCATGTTGCTGTTACTGGTGCTGTATGTGCCGGTGTTGCGGGAGATGTTCCGGTTTTCGCGTCTGCATGGCGATGACCTGTTGCTGTGCCTGGGCGCGGGTGCTGTCGGCGTCCTGTGGTTCGAGGCACTCAAGCATGTGAACGGCAGATCGCGTAAGGCGGCGCGTCATTGATAGCGCGTGTTTAGGGGTGTGGCTGCAGCCACGTGGCCCACATCGCGTGCAGGGATACATCCACGCCCTCGGCGCGCGCTTTTTGCTGCAGCAACCTTTGCAGGTCGTGCAAAAGATCGGAATCCATCAATTCCGGGTTCTGCGGCAGTTGCGCATGCAGCACGCGATAAATGCCCTTGAGTTCATCCAGCGGGTAGTCTTCGATCGATTTTTTCATGTCCTGAGGGTAGCGCAATCCGGAACTCAGTGTTCGATGATCAGGGTTTTACCGCCTTCCAGGGTTTTTTTGCGCACGTCCATGTAGTCGTTGATCTGTTTCTCGATCTTGCCCGCGTCTTCCGCGGTGACCATGAAGACCTCGTAACCCGAGGCCTTGCCCACGGGCTTGACCAGCACCTGCTTGAGCTGTCGCCCGCTCTTGTCCGGTCCGCACTCCACGCCGCGGATTTTTTCGATGCGATCCACATCGACGCTGGCCATACCGGTATCGCCGGCGCAGTCGGTGGTGCGGAAGGTCACTTTGTAAGGCTTGAGAACGTCGGCAGTCAGGGCGGGGCTGGCCATGACGAGGGCGATGGCGAGGGATACAAAAAGTTGTCGCATATCAATCTCCTTGTTCCAGACATGTGTCACCATAATCAGACTCTTTTTACGCGTCGGCAACGCAACTGTCAACGCCGCGCCCCGGGTTGTTGCCATTCCAGCGTCGCGGCCATTATGGACACGGTTGTGACTTTTGCATCATCCGACTGAGGAGAAACATTATGTCCGACAATGTGAAGGAAAATATCAAGTCACACGACACCTGGTTGCGTGCGCTATTCATGCTGCTGTTTGTCTTTATCTACCATGTGGCCGAGGTGGTGCTGGCGGCGGTGGTGGTGTTCCAGCTGCTCGTCGTTATCTTCACCGGCCAGCCCAATGCCAGGTTGTTGCATTTCGGCCAGGATCTCGGCACCTTTATCTATCAGACTGTGCGCTTCCTCACGTATAACAGTGAGGACCGGCCGTTTCCCTTCGGCGACTGGCCGGGGGCTCCGCCAACCTAGGCGCGCTATCGATGGCAGTGCAGCTCCCGCCGCGGGATCGCGTATAATCGCGCCTGGTCCAGACACCTTCCCGGGAAGCGTATGAAAATCATCGATCACCAGACTCTGCGTGCCTTGAGCGCCAAGGCCGTCGCCTCGCCGCGCCTGCGCGCCAATCACAATCTGCACCCGACCCCGGATGATCCGATCAACCGCTTCTGCAATGCC
>JAYSOL010000319.1:0-3589 GCA_043723045.1 Gammaproteobacteria bacterium
GTGTGCTCGGGCCCACCAATCGCACTGCGTCTATTTCGCCGGATGTGAATAATCCCGGATTTCGTAACGTTAGCTACGATGCCCTGGTCACCAGCTACACCGAGGCGATCCGTGGCCTGCTGGACGGTGGCGCCGACTTGCTGTTGGTGGAAACGGTATTCGACACGCTTAATTGCAAGGCCGCTCTGTTCGCCATCGATCAATATTTCGAAGATCACGGTGTACGCGTGCCCATTATGATTTCTGGCACCATTACCGATGCCAGCGGCCGTACCCTTTCCGGCCAAACCACCGAGGCGTTCTGGAATTCCCTGGTGCATGCGCGGCCCTTAAGCATAGGCCTCAACTGCGCCCTGGGTGCCGACCAGTTGCGCCAGTATGTGGAGGAGTTGTCGCGTGTCGCCCATGTGCACATCAGCGCCCACCCCAACGCCGGCCTGCCCAACGAGTTCGGCGCTTACGACGAAACCCCGGAGACCATGGCGGTACATATAAAGGAATGGGCGCAGAGCGCGTTCCTGAATATCGTCGGCGGCTGCTGCGGCACCAGCCCGGCGCACATCAAGGCCATCGCCGAGGCCGTGGCGGGCATCAAACCGCGTCCGCGCCCGGTGATCGAGCCGCAACTGCGCCTGGCTGGACTGGAACCTTTGAATATCGGTGCGGATTCCGTGTTCGTAAACGTGGGCGAACGCACCAACGTCACCGGCTCGGCGGTGTTCAAGAAACTCATCCTCAACAACGAATACGACAAGGCCCTGGACGTGGCGCGCCAGCAGGTGGTCAGCGGAGCACAGATCATCGACGTCAACATGGACGAGGCCATGCTCGACGGCGAGGCCGCTATGACACGCTTCCTCAGCCTCATCGCCTCGGAGCCGGATATCTCACGCGTGCCGGTGATGATCGACTCGTCCAAGTGGACGGTGCTGGAGGCGGGACTCAAGTGCGTGCAAGGCAAGCCGGTGGTGAACTCCATCAGCCTGAAAGAGGGCGAGGAAAAATTCATCCGCGAGGCGCGCTTGGTGCGCCGTTACGGCGCCGCGGTCATCGTCATGGCCTTCGATGAAACCGGCCAGGCGGACACCCACCGGCGCAAGGTGGACATCTGTGCCCGCTCCTACAAGATACTCACGGAGCAGGTCGGCTTCGCGCCGCAGGATATTATTTTCGATCCGAATATCTTCGCCGTCGCCACCGGTATCGAGGAGCACAACAACTACGCCGTGGACTTCATCGAGGCGACGCGCGAAATCAAGCGCGCCCTGCCCTACGCGCTGATCTCCGGCGGCGTATCCAACGTGTCGTTCTCCTTCCGCGGCAACAACGCCGTGCGCGAGGCGATCCATTCGGTCTTTTTGTATCACGCCATCCAGGCGGGCATGGACATGGGTATCGTCAACGCCGGACAGCTGTCGCTGTACCAGGACATCCCCAAGGACCTGCTGGACTGCGTCGAGGACGTGATCCTCAACCGGCGTGCCGATGCCACGGAACGCCTGCTGGCGCTGGCGCCCAAGTATGCCGGCGAAGGCGGCAAGGTGACGGTGCAGGATCTGGCCTGGCGCGACGCAACCGTGGCCGAGCGCATGACCCACGCCCTGGTGCACGGCATCGACGAATACGTCAATCAGGATACGGAAGAGGTGCGCCTGCTGTTCGACAAGCCGATCCAGGTGATCGAAGGCCCGCTCATGGACGGCATGAACGTGGTGGGCGATCTGTTCGGCGCCGGCAAGATGTTCCTGCCGCAGGTGGTGAAGAGCGCGCGCGTGATGAAAAAGGCCGTGGCCTATCTGCTGCCCTACATCGAGGCGTCCAAGACCGCCGACAGCCGCGCCAACGGCAAGATCCTCATGGCCACGGTGAAGGGCGACGTGCACGATATCGGCAAGAACATCGTAGGCGTGGTGCTCGCCTGCAACAACTACGAGGTCATCGATCTCGGCGTCATGGTGCCCGCGAGCAAGATCCTCGAGGTCGCGCGCAAGGAAAAGGTGGACATCATCGGCCTGTCCGGCCTGATCACCCCGTCCCTGGACGAAATGGCGCATGTGGCCAAGGAGATGCAGCGTGAGGGCTTTACCATACCCCTGCTCATCGGCGGCGCCACCACCTCGCGCGTGCATACCGCCGTGAAGATCGCGCCGCATTACCAGGGCCCCACGGTGTGGGTGAAGGACGCCTCGCGCGGCGTGGGGGTGGCCTCCAGCCTGCTGAGCGACGAGTTGCGGGCGGAGTTCACGGCCAAGACCGTCAGCGAATACGCAGAGGTGCGGGCACGGCACGCGGGCAAGCAATCCAACGTGCGCATGTTGCCGCTTTCCGAGGTGCGCGCCAACAAGAGCAAGATCGACTGGAGCGGTTATGTCCCGCCGACGCCGACCTTCCTGGGCATCAAGGCGTTGGATAACTACCCGCTGGACGAGCTGGCGCGCTACATCGACTGGACGCCGTTCTTCCAGACCTGGGAGCTGAGCGGCCGCTTCCCCGCCATCCTCAAGGATGCGGTGGTGGGTGACGCCGCGACCAAGCTGTACGCCGATGCGCAGGAGATGTTGCAGCGCATTATTAAGGACAAGCTGCTCACGGCACGCGCTGTGTTCGGCCTGCTCCCGGCCAACGCTGTGGGCGACGACGACATCGAGGTGTACACCGACGATACGCGCAAGAAAGTACGGACGGTGCTGCACAGCCTGCGGCAACAGGACGAGAAACCCCCAGGCCGACCCAATCGGGCGCTGGCGGACTTCATTGCGCCGAAGGCTTCAGGCTTGAAAGATTACATCGGCGCCTTCGCGGTGACCACCGGTATCGGCACCGAGGAGCTGGCCAAAAAATACAAAGCCCAGCACGACGACTATAACGCCATCATGGTCCAGGCCCTGGCGGACCGGCTGGCGGAGGCCTTCGCCGAACGCCTGCACGAGCGCGTGCGCAAGGAATTCTGGGGTTATGCGCCGCAGGAGAATATCGCCGGCGAAGAACTGATCAAAGAGGCCTACCAGGGCATACGTCCGGCACCGGGTTACCCAGCGTGCCCCGACCATACGGAAAAAGCCACGCTATTTGAATTGCTCGATGCGCCCAACAACGCCGGCATCACCCTTACGGAGAGTTTCGCCATGTGGCCGGGGGCGAGCGTCAGCGGATTCTATTTTGCCCACCCGGAGGCGTGCTATTTCGCCGTGGGCAAACTCAACCCGGATCAGGTCGAGGACTACGCCCGGCGCAAGAGCATGACGGTGGCGCTGGTGGAGCGCTGGTTGTCGTCGAGCCTGGGTTATGAGCCCTGAAGGCCGTGGTCATAGGGGGTGCGGCGGCTTGCCGCCGCTTTTACTGAGGAGAACGGCAAATAGTGCACAGCTGCATCTACGGGGTCCCTTCTCCCTGCGGGAGAAGGACAGGATGAGGGCCGGTTTTGCCGCTTTATGCCCTCACCCCGGCCCTCTCCCGGAGCCCCCTTCGGGGAGGCACAACCCGCACGGAGAGGGAGAAAAGCAGTACGCACTATTTGACGGTCGGATCAGTAATATAGCTCTTAGGTAGGGCACTACACATTTAATATAGCTCTTAGGTAGGGCACTAC
>JAYSOL010000320.1:0-2283 GCA_043723045.1 Gammaproteobacteria bacterium
TTTTCCCGGCAGCCGGGTGGAGGCATGGCGTGCGGGGATGACGACGATCATGCTGCGGGCGTCCGCACCGGTGTGTCGGGGATCACAGGACTCACGCCAGTTCTTCCTCTTGCAACGGGCGGGCCTCGTCTTCCAGCATCACCGGAATGTCATCGCGTATGGGATAGGCGAGCCGGTCGGCCTTGCACACCAGTTCGGCCTTGGCCTTGTCGTAGCGCAGCGGGCCCTTGCAGATGGGACAGACCAGGATATCAAGCAGTTTTTTGTCCACGTTTCTTCCCCTTCAGGAGTTTCAGTATTAGAGACGCCAGTGGCGGCTCCGGTTTGGCCTTCACCGCCAGATACCAATGGTTGGCGCGGGCGAAGGCCTGGCATTTTACCGCATCTTTCTCCGTCATGACGACCCGGGTGTGTTGCGGAAAATCGACGTCCGCCGGGCGATAGGGGTGATGATCGGCAAAGGCATGTTCTATCACCACAAACCCCAGGCTGCGCAGATGCTGAAAAAAACGCGCCGGGTGGCCGATGCCTGCCACCGCGTGTATCGGGTCGCCGGTGCCGAACTCCGCGAGCGACACGCTTGCTCCGCTCTGCAGATGGTATAAGGCATGCGTTTCGAGTTGCATGCCGATCTCGCCGTCCTGCGGCACACCGTTGGCCACACGCGCCTGCACCTCACGCAAACGCTTCAGTGGCTCGCGTAATGGCCCCGCGGGTAGACAGCGGCCGTTGCCGAAACGGCGTTCAGCGTCGACCAGCGCAATTTCGATGTCGCGCCCCAGGCGGTAGTGCTGCAATCCATCGTCGCTGATGATGACATTACAGGTGTGTTCGAGCACCAGCATGTCGGAGTCCGCTACCCGGTCGGGCCCGGCCACCACCGGGCATCCGGCGTGACGCGCCAGCAGCACCGGCTCATCCCCGACCCTGCGCGGATCGGAATCGGGTAACACCTGCAGCGGCCAGGTGCGCGCGTTGCCGCCGTAGCCGCGGGTGACGATGCCCGGACGCCAGCCCTGTTGGCGCAGCAGCTCCGCCAGCCAGATTACCAGGGGCGTCTTGCCGGTGCCGCCAACGGTAATATTACCCACCACGATGACCGGCACGGACAGACGTTGTGTACGCAGCACGCCTAAGCGATACGCCAGGCGGCGCACCCGGACCAGCAGACAGTAGAGTCCAGCGAGAGGCAGCAACGCCGTGCTCAACCATGTTCTTTGTTGCCAGTGAATTCCCGGGTCACGCACGCGATCGTTCCTCAATCTGTGCCGGATGGGCGGCGGCCGGGTCAGGCGCCCGGCTCGCTGAACTGGATCCGGTAAAGTCGCGCATACACGCCGTTACGTGCCAGCAGGTCCCGATGGGTGCCGGTCTCCACCACGCGCCCGCGGTCGAGCACCACGATACGATGGGCGTTCTCGATGGTGGATAAGCGATGGGCGATCACCAGGGTGGTGCGATTCTCCATGAGTTTCTGCATCGCCGCCTGCACGTAGCGTTCGGACTCGGCATCGAGGGACGACGTGGCCTCGTCCAGGATCAATATCGGCGCATTCTTGTACAAGGCGCGCGCGATGGCGATGCGCTGGCGCTGGCCGCCGGACAGGCGCACGCCGCGTTCGCCCACCATGGTGTTGAGGCCATCCGGCAGACGCTCGACGAAATCCATGACGAAGGCGGCGCGCGCCGCCTCGACCAGGCGTGTCTCGTCGAGGTTTTCTTCCGATCCATAGGCGATGTTGTTGCCGATGGTGTCGTCGAACAGCACGGTCTCCTGGCTGACCAGGGCGATGTGGCTGCGCAGATTGTTCAGCCGCAGATCGTTGATGTTCACGCCGTCCAGCAGCACGGCCCCCTCCTCCACGGCATAAAATTTTGGTAGCAGATTAGCGGCGGTGGTTTTCCCGCTGCCGGAGGCGCCCACCAGTGCCACGGTCTGGCCGGGCTCAATCACGAAAGAGACGTCATGCAACACCGGCAGCGGTGTAGCGACATAGTGGAAGTGGACATTGCGGTATTCCACCCGGCCTTTGACGTTGGCGATGGTGCGCGTACCGGTATCCACCTCAGGGATTTCGTCTATCAGGCCGAACACGCTCTGTGCCGCCGCCAGGCCGGTCTGCACCACCTCGTTGACCTGCGACAGGCGCTTGATCGCCGGCATCATCAGCATCATGGCGGTGATATAGGAGGTAAAATCACCGGCGGTCATGTTTCCGGCGGCGGACTGACGCATGGCGACGAAAATCGCCGCCGCCACACCGAGCGACGCAAGCAATTCTA